>JAUMXP010000080.1 GCA_030529125.1 Eubacteriales bacterium
ACAAAAATGCAGTTCTTAAACGAGCAGGAATATCGCGATATGCGCGAAAAATATGAGGATGACTTCAAAGCAGGTATGGGTGCTGAAGCTATCAAAGAGCTTTTACAGCAGATTGATCTTGAGACACTCGCTGTTGAGCTAAAAGAAGAGCTTGAAGGCGCTACAGGTCAGAAGAGAGTCAGACTCCAGAAACGTCTTGAGGTTGTTGAGGCATTCCGTGTTTCTGGCAACCGTCCTGAGTGGATGATTTTAGACGTTGTTCCTGTTATTCCACCGGATATCAGACCTATGGTACAGCTTGATGGTGGTCGTTTTGCAACATCTGACTTAAACGACCTTTATCGTAGAGTTATCAATAGAAATAATCGTCTTAAGAGACTTTTAGAGCTCGAAGCTCCTGACATCATTATCAGAAATGAGAAGAGAATGCTTCAGGAAGCAGTAGATGCTCTCATTGACAACGGCAGACGTGGCCGTCCTGTTACAGGTCCTAACAACAGAGCACTCAAGTCTCTGTCAGATATGCTCAAGGGTAAGCAGGGTCGATTCCGTCAGAACCTCCTTGGTAAGCGTGTTGACTACTCAGGTCGTTCAGTTATCGTTGTTGGTCCTGAACTTAAAATGTATCAGTGCGGTCTTCCTAAGGAGATGGCACTTGAGCTGTTCAAACCATTCGTTATGAAGCGCCTTGTTGAAACAAAGGCAGTTCAGAATATCAAAGCAGCAAGAAAAGCTGTTGAGCGTGCTAAGCCTGAGGTTTGGGATGCACTCGAAGTTGTAATCAAGGGTCACCCAGTTCTCCTCAACCGTGCTCCTACACTTCACCGTCTTGGTATCCAGGCGTTTGAACCTGTACTTGTAGAGGGTAGAGCGCTCAAGCTCCATCCACTCGTATGTACAGCTTACAACGCTGACTTCGACGGCGACCAGATGGCTGTTCACGTTCCACTTTCTGCAGAAGCTCAGGCTGAGGCACGTTTCCTCATGCTAGCTGCAGGAAACCTCTTAAAACCATCAGACGGACGTCCTGTTGCTGTTCCTACACAGGATATGATCCTCGGTTCATACTATCTGACTCTTGATAAAGATGGTGAGCCGGGCGAAGGCAAGGCGTTCAGAGATATTGATGAGGCTATGATGGCTTATCAGACAGGTGTAATTACACTACACTCAAAGATTAAAGTCAGAAGAACTATCACTGTACAGGGTGTTGAAAAGAGCGGTATAGTTGATACTACAGTAGGTAAGATTATTTTCAACCGCCCAATCCCTCAGGACCTCGGTTTTGTTGACAGAACTGATCCTGCTAATATGTTCAAATTCGAGATTGACTTCTTAGTTGGTAAGAAACAGCTCGGTAAAATTATCGACGCTTGTATCAAGGTCCACGGCACAGAAGTTACTTCTGTTGTTCTTGATGAAGTCAAAGCTCAGGGTTATAAATACTCAACAAGAGGTGCTATCACAGTAGCTGTTTGTGATGCTAAGATCCCACCAGAAAAGAAGGAAATCATCGCTAAGGCTGAAGCTGACGTTGATGCTATCCGTGAAGAATACATGATGGGTCTTCGCTCAAACGAAGAGCGTTATGAAGAAGTACTCAAGATCTGGGAGAAAGCTACTAACGATGTTACTTCAAAACTTCAGGGCAACCTCGATAGATACAATCCAATCTTCATGATGGCTGACTCTGGTGCTCGAGGCAGTATGTCTCAGATCCGTCAGCTCGCTGGTATGCGTGGTCTTATCGCGAATACATCAGGTAAGACAATCGAAATCCCAATTAGAGCTAACTACCGTGAAGGTCTTAACATCTTAGAATACTTTATTTCTTCTCGTGGTGCGCGTAAAGGTCTTGCCGATACAGCGCTCAGAACTGCTGACTCAGGTTACCTCACACGTCGTCTTGTTGACGTATCTCAGGATGTTATTATCCGTGAGGATGACTGTGGTTCAACTGAGGGTCTTGAAGTATTTGATATCAAAGCAGGTAAGCAGACAATCGAAGGCTTACACGAACGTCTTATCGGTCGTTACCTTGTTCACGACTTCACAGACGAAAACGGCAACGTGCTTGTATCAAAAGACACACTCATGGGCGATAAGGAAGCAGACATCATCTGTGGCAGTGGCGTTGAGAAGATTGAGATCCGCTCAATCTTAGGCTGTCACTCTAAGTATGGTGTATGTAAGAAGTGCTACGGCTCTAACCTTGCTAACGGCCAGCCTGTTACAGTCGGTGAAGCAGTTGGTATTATTGCTGCTCAGTCTATCGGTGAGCCGGGTACTCAGCTTACAATGAGAACCTTCCATACCGGTGGTGTTGCGTCAGCAGAAGATATCACACAGGGTCTTCCACGTGTTGAAGAACTCTTTGAATCACGTAAACCAAAGTCACTTGCTATCATCAGTGAAATCGACGGTGAAGTTCGTTTTGAAGATATCAAGAACAACCGTCACGCTGTTGTATACAATAAGGAAACTTCTGAAGAAAAGGCATATCTCATTCCATTCGGATTCAGAGTTGCTGTTACTGAGGGTCAGCAGATTAAGAAAGGTGATAAGATCACTGACGGTGCTGTTAACCCACACGATATCCTCGATATCCTCGGTGCTAAGGCTGTGCAGGACTACCTCATTTCTGAAGTACAGAGCACATACCGCTTACAGGGTGTTGATATCAACGATAAGCATATCGAAGTTATCGTCAGACAGATGCTCAAGAAGGTTAAGGTTGACGACGCAGGTTCAACTGACTTTATGCCTGGCCAGATGTATAACCGCAACGAAGTTATTCACGCTAACAAGCAGATCAGAAAACGCATCGAAGCAGGTGAAGAAGGTCTTCAGGAAGCATCATGGACACAGCTTCTGCTCGGTATCACTAAGGCTTCTCTTGCTACAGACAGCTTCCTGTCAGCTGCATCATTCCAGGAGACAACCAGAGTTCTTACTGATGCTGCTATCAAGGGTAAGGTTGACCCACTTATCGGTCTTAAGGAGAACGTTCTTATCGGTAAACTCGTTCCTGCTGGTACAGGTATGAGAAAATATAACAATGTTGAACTCGAGGAAAACTACATTCCTACAGCTCCAACAGCTCCGATTGAGTAAAGATTAATAAACAATTTAGGGAGAGCATAACGCTCTCCCTTTTTGTTTGTATAATAGTATAATAATAAACGTCTCAGGGTGACACCTGAGCCGTTTTTGTGCGTTATAAAAGTTTAGGATTATTTGTGCGATATATCAGATAGTCTAAATTTGTTTTATAATAGTCAGCAAGCTTAATTAAAAGATTAAGCGGTATTTCACGTTCGCCACGTTCGTATTTTGAGTATAAGGATTGGTCGCACATAAGAATTTTTGATATCTCCTTTTGCGTCAGGTCGTTATCCTCGCGCAAATCTTTGATTCGTAATTTCATAACCATCACCAAATAAATTATAGAATAGTACATATAGTCCTATTGACATATAGGACAAATAGTCCTAAAATAGTGTTAATAATACTATTATTTATGGGGTGTGATATATTTATGAAAAGGATAATTGCTGTATTATTAGTAATGACTACAGTTTTTTTGTTAGCTGCTTGTTCATGTGAGCATAGTTGGAAAGATGCTACTTGTACAGATCCTAAAACGTGTACTCAATGTGGTATTAGTGAAGGAAAAGCGTTGGGGCACTATTATTATCCTGCAACATGCACTAAAGCAGAGACCTGTTCACGCTGTGGTTATGAAAATGGTGTGCCAAAGGAACATGTTTTTGTAGATGCCTCATGTACACAATCATCTTATTGTGAAACCTGTGACAAAACGAAAGGCGAACCATTAGGACATGATTATGTTGATAATGTTTGTACTAGATGTGAAGATGTTATTATGTTAAGTGAATCATGTGATATGGTTTTGGTAAGTGGTTCGGAAAGTAATGGCGATTTTTATGAATTAGTTGCTAATGAAAGTGAATCGTATGAAGGGGTACGTCTTGAAATAGGTGTTATAAAAAATAATGAATGGTTATTGGAGTTAACAACAGATATGCCATTCGTTGATAAAGATGGTAATATATATGGTAAGAAAACTACATCGATTTATGAAAATAATAATCTAAAGTTTTTTTATTTAGGTAATGGATGTTTTTTGTGTGAAAGTTATATGGAGAACATGATTTATAATTGTGAAACCCAACAGTATTTTGAAAAGAAATTTGAAAACAAGTATGATCATGTGTGTATTACATATAATTGTCTAACAAATTTTTATGGTACAGAGCCTAATTATAGCTCTATACATATGATAAGTAAGGATAACAGTCGTGTTATTACCGATTTTATTAATTACGGGAAAACTGCTGATATAGAAATACTAGATACTAATAAAATGAAGAGTAGTACAATTAGAATAGATACACCAGAAGATTGGATAAACATTGGATATGTTTATCCGATATCTAATGGAATTTTTGCAGTTGCAAATGAAGATGCAAAACATAATAAGATTGCTTTCTTCAATATAAATGGTGAGCAAATAATTAAAAATAAATATAGTCTTAATACAACAGATCAAAATATTTGTTTTAATAATGGCAAGTGTAGTTTTGATATTTTAAATGAGAATAATAAACCATATTCAATATCCATAGACAGAACTGGAAGGGTGCTTTCATCAACCGAGATTTAGTTTTTGACTATATTGAATTCTTTCTAGCACTTCGCCACGTGTTTGCACAGCAAATGAACGAAGTCGTCAGGCAGAGAACATAACCGCTTGAGATCAAATATCGGGCTTTAGATTTTGATGCAGGTGGTTTTACGGATTTGGTAGTACACGGAATTATGGGTGGTGCCTGGCTTGCTCATAATATCGACAAGCTTTGGAAAAACAAAGAATCATAAGAAGCCTTGATGAGAACTGTAAGGCTTCTCAGTACACACGAAGAGGTTATCGTTTTGTTAGGTCATCTGCTTGCGATTTCAAATAAGTGAAATTTATAGATATATGCAAAAACGGCTCAAGCATTAGCTCGAGCCGTTTTTATATACATATTAGATGTTTAGTGATTTAGCCTGGACACTGTGCAGTATATGTTTTTCCGTTTGTCATATGTATGACCATAGTTGCTGATATACTGTTATTAGTTTCTAAAACTATGTCGCCATCTATAGTATATTTACCGCTTAATTCATTGTTTTCAAAACTATGGGTTTCATTACCATCGTTACAAGTGATTTCTACTCTATCAAATATTGGAGAGTTGTTAATTGTATATGATAAATTGCTTAATGCAACATATTTTAGCCCATCTCCGCCTTGATAGAAGGTATAGTTAAGAGTAAGAGAAGCAGAACCTTCTGTTCCAGCGTCAACCAGATGTATAGAGTCAGAGATTGACTGACTTCCAATTTGAGTGTAGTTTATATCAGCTTCTGTATTAGAGCTTTTGCCACATGAAATCAAACAAAATACAACTGTGAGAATCAATAATAAACATATAATTCTTTTAAAGAAATAAAACTTTGTCATAATTACCTTCCTTTGCAGTACTGTTAATCTATCTTTTCAAAAACGTCTACACCGTGTTTGCACAGCGGACAAACGAAGTCGTTAGGCAGTTCATCGCCTTCATATACGTAACCGCAGATGGTACAAACGTAGCCTTTAGATTTTTTTGCAGGCTTTGGCTTTACATTTTTGTGGTAGTAGGTGTATGTCATTGTAGGTTTGTCTGATAAAACCTTAGCTTCTGTTACTTCACAGATGAACATAGTGTGGGTGTCTAAGTCGACTTCCTGTTCAACTTTTAAAGAAAAGAAGGAGTTTGAGTAGTCAGGTACAATAACAAGACCGTTTTCTGAGTGTGGCACATTCTGGGAGACAAATTTATCAGTATCTCTGCCACTTTGGAAACCAAAATATTCAAAAATAGCAAACGGGGTATCCTCAGTCAGACAGTTGACATTCATCACACCGGTGTTTTTGATCATATCGTGTGTCAGGTTTTGTTTATTGACGGTTACTGCTACTCTGAGCTTTTTATCTGTAAGCTGGGTTACAGTGTTTACGATGCAGGCGTTGTCTTTATCGTTTTCTCTTGCGGTAAGCACATACAATCCGTAACCAATATTGAATAATGCAGTAGCGTTTATTTTGTCGCTCATGCTTATGCCTCCTTAAAGTTGCTATATTAATTGTATATAATATTCTACCTTTAGTCAATATTATTATGCCATAAAAAGTGGCTTAAATGCTTGACAAAACAACTCTCTTTGTGGTATCATCGATAATTGTGGGAAAGGGCGCATTTTAGCGTTTCCAGCTTAGTAAAAAGCTTTAAAAAATGCAGTTTTTTACTGCGTTTTTAGTGCAATTCCCACAATTTACATATTGTGTGTTTTTTGAACCATACTAGTTTGTGTTCAATGACATAAAGCAAAAGTTTTCTTTTGCGGTTAATTTTCTTATAACTTTGGAAAGGAGGAAGAAATTAATGCCAACCTTTAATCAGTTAGTTCGTAAGGGCAGAGAGGTAAGTGAGAAGAAGTCAACCGCTCCTGCACTCTTGAAGGGCTGGAACTCTCAGAAAAACAGAGCTATCAACCAGAAGTCCCCTCAGAAGCGTGGCGTTTGTACTGCAGTTAAGACTGCTACCCCTAAAAAGCCTAACTCAGCGCTCAGAAAGATTGCCAGAGTAAGACTTTCAAACGGTATCGAAGTCAGTTCCTACATCCCAGGCGTTGGCCACAACCTTCAGGAGCACTCAGTTGTTCTTATTCGTGGTGGACGTGTTAAGGACTTACCTGGTGTACGTTACCATATCATTCGTGGTACACTCGATACACAGGGTGTTTCAGGCCGTAATCAGGCTAGATCAAAGTATGGCGCAAAGCGTCCAAAGAAGTAAGGAATTGACAACTCACAGTTAAATTAACTGAAACTGTATAGCTACAGTGGTTTATATACAGACCTCTGTGTGCATATACGGGGGTTAGTCACTTTCGAGTACCTAAGATTTCTCAATATTTGTGAAGGAGGGAAGTAAAGATGCCAAGAAGAGGTCAGATCGCAAAACGTGATGTTTTGCCAGATCCGGTTTATAACTCAAAGCTCGTTACTCGTCTTATCAACAACATCATGCTCGACGGCAAAAAGGGTGTTGCTCAGAAAATTGTATATGGTGCATTCGACATCATCACTAACAAGACAGGTAAAGACGCTCTCGAAGTTTTCGAGCAGGCTATGGAAAACGTAATGCCAGAGCTCGAAGTTAAGGCTAGACGTGTCGGCGGTGCTACTTATCAGGTTCCAATCAAGGTAAGAGACGCTAGAAAGCAGACACTTGGTCTTAGATGGCTCACAACATATTCAAGAGCTAGAAGCGAGAGAACAATGAAAGAGAGACTTGCCGGTGAGATCCTTGATGCAGTCAACGGTGCTGGTGG
>JAUMXP010000232.1 GCA_030529125.1 Eubacteriales bacterium
GGAATTTCTGTCTTATAAATCTTGAAGTTCTGTTTTGCGCCTGACCAGTATGCAGAACCTACCGCATACTGCTGTGTATCACCTGTAGCAGTAAGTGTTGCGTCGCCAGTAAGTCCAGTTGAGTTGTTCCAATAGTGAAGTGTAGGAACGAAGTCTTTGATGTACTCTACAACACCGACATAAACTGTCTTTGTTGTTGGAGTAGCAGCGGCATCTGTCTGCGCATGATATACAGATAACTTGTTTGTAGAAATTTCATACTTGAATTCATACAAACCGCCAGTAGCAACTAAAGTACAGTCAGATGATGAATCCATAGTCCAGCGGTTAGCGGTATCAGTAAAAGTACCACCGTTACCATGCCATGTGTCAGCACCTGCGTCGTGCACCTTAAATGTATATGTTCCAGCAGGGATTTCTTTATTAATAACTAGGATATCATCGTTATTTGTCTTTACAAATGCATCTTTAGCTTCCCAGTTATTAAATGTACCCTTGAGGTAATATGAAGATGCAGTGAGTGTAAGTGTGTTAGCAGTGTTATATGTTACCTTATAAGTACCATCGCCACCGTTAACAAAAGTCATAGTTCTATAAGTACCATTGCCATCAGGCGCACCGATTACTGCAATTGAACCAGCTGGAACAGTTGGATCAACAGTGACAGTTGTACCACTAACAGAAACAAAGCCTGTAGATGTTGTATCACCCGTTTCAATAGTACCACCAAGATCAGCTGTGAACGTAGTCAGGTCAGCTGACAAACTCATAGAAGCACCATCTAATGAAGATGTATTTGTAGATTCAGTATATTTTATTGTAAGTGGAACTGAGCCAAAAGTATCGTCTGTATAGTCAACGAGATTTTGATCAGGGAAGTTTTCATTTGTCTTAAACACAGCAGCAACAGCGGTTATTTTATTACTACTGTTAAGTCTAATAGTACCATTTCTGCCGATTGCCTCAACAAGTGTGATAAAATCAGCATATTTCACTGTATCAAGTACCACAGAGTGTGCAGTAGTTCCGTCGCCGTAGTAAAGTGTACTAGATGCGGCATCAAAGTAAATTCTGTTTTTCCTCTTTGCGTAAGTTGAGTTTGCCGCAACTGTATATGTAGTTGTCGATGTAACCTTAAGTTCTGTAGGAATACCATCGGCAGTTGGAAGACTTACAGAGTTATCAACTGCAGAAATAGCACAATCTGCAAGTGAAGGATATACAATACTGATAACCATGTTAGCGAGAAGTGTATCCCAGTTACTTGGAAGTGAAATCTCCTGTGATACAGAAATACCGCCAGGCATAACCTGAGACTTGTTACGAGATTCATCGCCCTGGATAACAATGTTTGTGTTACCCTTTGTCATAGTAGCAACCGTATCGATGTTAGCGTATGTGATACCGTTCATCCAAGCAGGAGAAGCTGTGAGTTCAGCGTTCTCTGATGTTTCTGCTTTGAGCTCATTGTATACATCTGAGAAAGACTTACTACCAATAAGACTAGAGCCAATATTTGAATAGTAGTATGCATATGTACGCATCCAAAGCGGTCTACGTGCATTCTCAACAAGAGCTGTTTCTAAAGCATCTTTAGTCTTATATTTTTTAGCTAAAGCAGCTGCTACAGATGGTGTAATAAGAATAGTACGCTTTGTATCAGCATTTTCTTGTACTGACTTACCACCAAGACCACCGAGGTTTTTCTCAGTAATATCCCATGCGAGAACTTTCATAATCT
>JAUMXP010000081.1:0-4372 GCA_030529125.1 Eubacteriales bacterium
AGCCAAGTGAAGAGCCTTCAGAGGATCAGAAACCAATCAAGGTTGAGAATATCGTTGCTACTCCTGAGTCATCAACTGCAGTTCTCACATGGGACGCTGTAGAAGGCGCTACTAAGTATTGGGTATATAAAAACAAGAATGACAGCTACGTTGCTTATGCATCTGCAACCGGCACACAAATTACAGTAGGCGGCTTGGATGGTAACTCTACTTATCAGGTTAAGATTGTTGCTGTGTTTGAAGACGGCACAATGCAGAAGCTCTCAGATGCTGATGTTGTAGAATTTACAACTTTAGCTCCTGTAGTAGTTGATGGTTTTGTTGTTACTCCTGATATGACATCTGTTAAGCTTTCTTGGAATGCGGTAGAGGGTGCACAGAAATACTGGATCTATAAAGCATTCGAAGAAAACGGTCCTTTCTATGTATATGATGCTACTACAGAGCTTAATTACACAGTAAGAAGACTCCAGCCTGACACAACATATTACTTCAAGGTTGTACCTGCTATCTTATCTAACGGTATGTTAGCCCTTGGCGAACCTGAAGCAGCACAGAAGATTGAAGCTAAAACAGCTACAGGCGAAGCTATCACTGTAAAAATTACAGACCTCACTTCAACAACAGCAACTATCAGCTGGCCTGCACATGAAGATGCAGTTAAGTATTGGGTAATCTACTCAACTACAACAAAGAGCACATCTGACCTTTCAAAGTGGACAACATGGGCAGAAACTACAGATACCACATATACATTCAAATGGAGAGAGCCGGGCAAGTACTACTTCTTCTCAGTTGTTGCACTGTATAATGATGCTGAGACAGGCAGACAGGAAACTGTCAACTACTTAGCTGATGGTGCTAGAATGCCATACTCTGATGATGATATGATTACATTCACTCCTGTAGACGATGACACAGTTACACTTACATGGGCTGAAGATACAGGCGCTACAAAAGTATGGGTTTCTTACTACGATGAAAGCGGTAAGGAAACCATTATGGCAAGCACCCAGACTAATACAATTACTCTGAATTTAGAAGGTTATAAAAACTACAGCTATGGTCTGAATGCTCTGGATTCAACCGGTAACGTAGGATATCTTACACGTCCAGGTGGAGAGGCGTACCACGAGTAATTACAGAATTACAGTCAAAAATTAAACAAAATGCCGAAAAACAGGGTCGGGGGATAATAATTCTCCCGACCCTAACCTTTTTTTATCTTGCTTTTTTGTCACTATGCACAAGAGAATTTCTCTGTATTAGTGCAGGTTGACGATGAAAATGGCAATAAACCAGAACACACCTGCTGTACGTCTGAATGTGTATAAGAAATACTTAGCAATACTCAATAGAAAAGGCAAAAAAAGTTTAGTGTTAATTGCCGTTGAGAATTCTGTGCCTGATATTGTACAATATTGATAGATCAATAAGTATAAGTTTTTAGGAGAGATTGCGATGAAAAAGTTTCTAAGTATTGCGATTGCACTTTGCATTATGCTTTCATGTGTAATCACACCAAACCTGGTTGCTGTTGAGACAAAAGCAGCACAAGTAGACACAGTTACAGTAAGTGCCAGCACAGGTCCACAGAGCACAGTTCAGGGTGCAGCTATTCTGCATTGCTTTAACTGGTCTTACAACAATATCAAAAATAACCTTCAGGCGATTAAGGACGCAGGTTACACTGCTGTACAGACATCACCTGTACAACAGCCAAAGGACTACAACTCCTCATGGCGTGATCAGAAAAACCAGTGGTGGAAGCTTTATCAGCCACTTAACTTCTCCATTTCCAACAACTCATGGCTTGGTAACAAGAACGAGTTGAAATCACTTTGTGATGCGGCTGAGTCTATGGGTATCAAAGTTATCGTAGACGTTGTAGCAAACCACGTTTCAGGCAACACTGGTTACGGCGGATACGGCAGCCTAGATGGTAACGTTGATGGTTCTCTCAAGAGATGGGAGTACTACCATGATTACGGTGATGGCGCTAACGATGGTAGCCGCTATGCTATGACAATGGGTCACATCGGTATGCCTGACCTTAACACAGGTCATGGTGATGTACAGAGAATCGTAAAGAACTTCCTTGTTGAATGTGTAAACGTAGGTGTTGACGGTTTCCGTTTTGACGCTGCTAAGCATATCGAGCTTCCTACTGACGATGGTAACCGTAGCGACTTCTGGCCAAACGTGTTAAATGGTGCACAGAGTGCTACATCAAATCAGCTTTTCTTCTATGGCGAGATTCTTAACGGTTGCGGTACAGATATCGGCAACTATACAAGATATATGAGCATCACTGATAACTTTTACAGTGACGCAGTTCTGATGGCAGCAAACAACTCAAACCCTTCAGGTCTTGCAAACTCACACTACAACAAAGGTGCTACTCCTGACAAAAACGTTTTATGGGTAGAATCACACGATACATATATGGGTGAGTCCGGCTCAGGCGGTATGGGCAACACATCAGGAGTATCTGATGACAAAGTTATTAAGGCATGGGCTATGGTAGGCTCTCGTGCAGATGCAACATCTCTCTTCTTTGCTCGTCCTGCATACAATATGGGTGACGCAAGCTCAAACACAACATATAAATCAAAGCCTGTAGCAGAAGTTAACAAGTTCAAAAACTACTTCGCAGGTCAGTCAGAATATCTTTCAAGCGAAGGTTCAATCGCATACAACGAGCGTGGTACATCAGGCGTTGTTTTAGTAAACGCTCACGGTACAAACGCTTCTGTAAATGTAAGAGCAAACAAAATGGCTAACGGTACATACAAAGACGCTGTATCAGGCAACACATTTACAGTATCAAACGGCAGAATCACAGGTAATATCGGTAACACAGGTGTAGCTGTTGTATACAACCCTTCATCAAATCCTACTCCTAATCCAACACAGCCTACACAGCGACCTACAACTCCTACACAGAAGCCTACAACACCTGCAGAGAAATACCTTGTTGGTGACGTAGATTTATCTGAAAACATTTCTATCGTTGATGCAACAAGCCTTCAGAGATTTGTTTCAAAGTCAGTTGTTTTCAATGAAAAGCAGAAGTTAAGAGCAGACGTTGATATAAATGGCGAAGTTACTATATTAGATGCTACACTGATTCAGCAGTACGTTGCTGGTATTAAGAGTGCATCATCTAAGTGTGGCGAATATGTAGAGGGTGGCGAGATAATTATTCCTCCTACAGAGCCAGTATTACCACAGGGTAACTACATTTACTATAAAAACACAAACAACTGGTCAAATGTTCAGATTTACTACTGGAGCGATGAGAACACAGGTATGATTTCATGGCCTGGCGAACAGATGCAGTCTTTAGGCAATAACGTTTACGCTGCAGAGCTTCCACAGGATGCTAAGTATGTTATCTTCAACAATGGTCAGCAGCAGACTGATAACATCAACCTCCAGGGCTTTGGCAAGATATACGACAACGGTTCATGGTCAAACTATGGCGGGGTTGTAACTCCTGACCCAACTGTTGCTCCTTCATACAACACAAATGACAAGTATATCTACTACAAGAACAACGACAATTGGAACGAAGTAAAGGTTCACTACTGGGGCGGTTCTTCTGAGAGTTCATGGCCAGGTCTTCATATGGAGCCTATCGGCGACAATGTTTACAGATGCGAGATTCCATCAGATGCTACAATGGTTGTATTCAATAACAACAACCAGGGTCAGCAGACTCAGGATATTCGTCTTGAGGGATTTGGCAAAATCTACAGCAACGGTTCATGGTCAAATTATGCACAGTAAAATCGCAATAAATTAAAAAGTTTCCTGTTTTTTATGATAATCAAAGATTTTAATAGTTGATTATCAACAAATAAAGACACCTCAATATAGTAATTATGTTGAATTGATTTATCGGCTGAGAGCTAAAAAACGCTTTCAGCCGTTTTTATTTTCCTTGCTCAATTATAGACAATATACAATAAAGATTTGAAAACTTTAGTGTTTATATCCGTTGAGAAAAAAACGTGGATATAGTAAAATTTAATTGTAAGAAATACACATTTTTTATCAAGGAGAACAGTTATGTTAAAGAGATTTTTCAGTATAACATTAGCAGTTTGCATTATGTTGTCGTGCTTTGTTGTTGCAGACTTTACAGACGCTAAAGTTAACGCAGCAACCAACGAATACGGTTTGGTTGAAGATGTACAGGACGGACAGATTCTGCAGTGCTTCAACTGGTCATTCAATAATATCAAGAACAATATGGCAAAAATCGCTGAGCAAGGATTTTCAGCTATCCAGACTTCACCGATTCAGGCATCCAAGGAATCGACAAAAGAATCCTGGAGCACTTGCTCTAACTCTTTCTGGGTTTATT
>JAUMXP010000081.1:4382-7218 GCA_030529125.1 Eubacteriales bacterium
GCTTCTCTATTGAAACAAACTCTCGCAGTGCACTCGGTACAAAGTCAGAGTTCAAGGCTATGTGTGATGAAGCTGAGAAATACGGCATCAAGGTTATTGTTGACACAGTTTTCAACCACCTTGCTAACGGCAACACCGAAAACACTCTGAATTCTCAGATCCCGTCAGACATCAAAGATGACTCCAGCAGCTGGCATACATATAAAACTAACATCAGCAACTATTCAGACAGATATGACATAACACACAACTGTTTGAGTGGCCTTCCTGACTTAAACACGGGCTACAGCAAAATCCAGAACTACGCAATCGGCTTTTTGAAAGAATGTATAGATTGCGGTGCTGACGGATTCCGTTTTGACGCTGCTAAACACATCGAAACACCATCCGACTCTTCAGGTGTAAAGAGTGATTTCTGGCCAAATGTCTTAAATGCTGCTACTTCTTATGCCGAATCTACATACGGATTTACTCCATATTACTATGGCGAGATGCTCGACAGTACAGGTGGTGTGGATATCTCAGCTTATACTAAATATATGAGCGTTACTTGTAACGGTTCAAGCAATGATATCAGAAATGCTGTGAACTCCGGCAATGCAGGCGGTGCGGCTAATTCTGCTATCTACAACGGCGCTGCTCCTAAAAACACAGTTCAGTGGAATGAGTCCCACGACACCTACTGTGAGGGTAGCTCAAGCTACGTGTCTGATACAAACTTAAAGAAAACATGGGCGCTTATAGGCTCACGAGCAGAGGTTTGTGGTTTGTACCTTGCACGTCCAAGCTCAGGTTCTACAAAGCTAGGTAATGCTGACACAACAGCATGGGCTGACAAAGAAGTAAAAGCTGTCAATCAGTTCAAGAACGCTTTCGTCGGTCAGAGTGAGTATTTCGCATCATCAGGAAGTATCGCTTATGTTGAACGTGGCACATCAGGTGTAGTATTAGTCAACGTTGGCGGTTCTTCAACCTCTGTTTCTGTTACTGCTAACCGTATGTCTAGCGGTACATATAAAGATCAGATTTCAGGCAATACTTTCACAGTATCTAACGGCAAAATTAAGGGTAATATTGGTTCAACAGGTATTGCGGTTGTATACAACGCAGATGACATCGAAGTTCCTACACAAACTCCTACAGAAGTTGCAACTTCAGCTCCTGTATCAGGAGAAACAAAGACAGTTTATGTCGGTGTTGTAAAATACATCACAGATTTTGTTCCTACTCTTCACTACTGGAATATAAACGGTGTGTTCGGTGACGTTGCACTCAGCTCTACAGGCAAAACTGCAGATTTCGCAGTAGGTGCAGACTACTGGTCAAATGAAGAAAAAACCTTCTACATTTATGAAGCACAGATTCCTGTTGAAGCTACAAATTACAAGACCTACAATGCAACATCATCAGACTGTTGGGCTGAAGAAGAAGTAACACATGCTGACAACCAGATCACCCTTGTTTTTGAGTACAGCAATCTGTATCACAACTTCACAGCAGAATATAATCCAGATGAACAGCCAACGCAGGAGCCGACAGTAGACGACCCTACAGAAGAGCCAACTGAGGAGCCAACTGAAACCCCTACAGAAACTCCAACAATCGAGCCTACAGAGCCGCCTACACAGGGCGAAACAACTCACCCTGCAGGCTACTATATGGTTGGTAAATTCAACGGTGCTGAGTGCTGGGGAGCAGACACTCTTACAGAAGACAGAAAGCTCATAGCAAATCCTGATTCTCAGGGTGAATATTACCTTAACTGGACATTCTATGGCGGAGATGAGCTCAAGGTAGCTTATTTTGACGGATACAGTATTACAAAGATATATAAACCTGATGGCGAGCCTACTTACAAAATAGGCACTAACTCAGATAAAGTAGGTTACGGTAAACTCAGCTTCAACCCTGATGGAAACTCAGACTGGTCTTACAATTACTTCACAGTAAAAAAGGTAAGCACTGTTGAGCCTACTATTGAGCCTACAGATGAGCCTACAGAAGAAACCGAAAAACCTACAGAATCAGAAACCGTAGCACCAACTCAATCATCAACATTAAAGGTTAATAACATCAAGGTAGAACCTGCAGCATCAACAGCAGTGTTCACTTGGGATGCTATTGATGGCGCTACAAAGTACTGGGTATATAAATATAACGAATCAAAAGACTCATGGAGCGTATATACTTCAACTACAGGTACTAGAGTTGTAGCAGGTGGACTAACAGGTGAAACCACCTATCAGTTCAAGATTGTTGCTACTCTGGCAAACGGCTCTATGCAGAAACTATCTAATGCAGATGTGATAGAGTTTACAACCCTAGAGCCAGTTGTAGTAGATACACTTGTAGCTACACCGTCAACCACTTCAGCTGTGCTGTCATGGGAAGCAGTAGAGGGCGCACAGAAATACTGGATATACAAAGCTTTTGAAGAAAATGGTCCATTCTACGTATACGATGCTACTACTGAGCTTAACTATACAGTAAAGCGTCTACAGGCTGAAACAACTTATTATTTCAAGGTTGTACCTGCTATATTATCAAATGGTATGTTAGCACTCGGCGAAGCAGACGCATGTCCTGATATCGCTGTTACAACAACAGCAGGCGATGTTATTACAACTGTTATTACAGACGTAACATCAACTACAGCGACTATCAGCTGGCCAGCATATGAGAACGCAGTTAAATACTGGGTAATCTACTCAACTACAACAAAGAGTACATCTGATCTTTCCAAATGGTCAACATGGTCTTCCACAACAGATACTACCTACACCTTTAAGTGGAGAGAACCAGGCAAGTACTACTTCTTCTCAGTAGTTGCACTGTA
>JAUMXP010000233.1 GCA_030529125.1 Eubacteriales bacterium
TCGCATTGCTCCACCTAATATGAAACCACGAAGTGCTACTATTGATTTTTGGGATGAATGGTCCAAAGATTCAACAGCGGTAGACATTACAAGTGCAATAGAAGCGTTAAGAAAGCAGTCAAAATAAATATTATGCATATAAACACAGCTTTAGTTAAAAGCAAAAATTTCAAAAATGCAATAAAGCCTTCTCTATTAAAACATTCTCAAGAGTATAGAGTGCTTGCAACTTTGCGTTATTTGTATCCTACAAAATTTGATACAATGATTACGGGTGAAGCTCCGGATATTCAAGACGTTTCAAGTAGTACAGGAATTGAAGTTACTGTCGCTGTAAAAGAAGATGCTATGAAAGTATCTCGTGTATTTTCTGAATTGAATCAGGGCAAGCCGAAGGATATAGAAAAACGCAAAAAAATCGTAAAAGCAAGTGGATATTCATTTGTTCCGCTTAAAGATGAAAGCGTTGCGATTTCTACCTCTGGAACCGCAGATGGAGAAAAGTGCTTTTTCCAAGAAAGCATACGAAGAAAGATAGAAAAGCTTGAGCAGTACCGAGCAAAATTTAAACGGATGGGACTTGCGATACTTTTGCCAGAAACTCCAACCTGTTATGCAGAAAATCATTTATCTGAATGGATTTCTGAAATTTTAGACGAGTCTGCAAACTTGTTTGATTTCGTGTATGTGATTTCTCATCGATTCTGTCTGTATTATGATGCACAAGCAAAAATTACCGAAAAGAGTTCAATCACTCAAGATGAAAGTTGGTTGCTTGCTACGATTGGCAGAATGACTGCAGAGGGCGAATTATCCATAACGGATATTGAATGGCAATAATTATCATTTTACAAAGGCATTGCTACGGCGATGTCTTTGCTTATGTCTAAACCAATTAACATTTATACCTGCCTAAAAAAGTGTTCGTGATGCGACAAAAACTATTGACAAACGAATGTTCTATCGTGTATACTAAAATACCCTCATAGAGGGACTACAACTGAATATGATGTCCTCGTAGAGGTGTAGTTAGGTACAAGTCCGCTATACCGCCGGTGATCTCTTTTGAGAAAACCGTGACTCGCCACCGTGAATTTTTTGTACTGTTTAAGGTGGAGTTGAGCCGACACAAACAGTATGGTCTTTTGAATTAATTCAAAGCCGTTATGTATGAGCATCTGATTTGAAGCGAGAGCTAAACGCTCCCGCCGATGATTAGTGTTGATACATAACGGCTTTTTGTTTTTTCTCGGACTACTTAGCCGAAATATGAATGTGACATATAAACTCAGTTGCACTTTGAAAATTGAATACCCGTTACCGAAGGTAGATACTACGCCAAGACCTCTTAAACGAGTGAGCGAAAACGACGTGTAGCGAGATGCTATGGGTTAGGAATTAACGGACATTCGGGAGAACGGCAAAGCACTAATAGGAGTAATTAACCTCGAAAAGGCTCGGAGTAATTGCATCATCTTAGCGAGCAGACTGTTTGTACTCCTATCGGCGCAAAACAGTGCTCGTTAGGGGCATCCCTAAAACCCAATTCTACGAAATCAAATACAGAAAGGAGATTAAAATCTTATGACACAGTATGAAATCCAAAACGAAATCAAAAAGAAAAAGTCCGCCCGTATCCCCATAGATAAACTGCACGATTTTGACGGTCATCCGTACAAAGTTACAGACAATGAGGATATGGACAAACTTGTGGAAAGTATTAAGTCGCAAG
>JAUMXP010000234.1 GCA_030529125.1 Eubacteriales bacterium
GTATTGAAAACGCTGACAGAATGCATAACAAGTCCTGATTCACACGCACAGTGGAATTTTGTACTGGCAGGTGCTGTGAAAAAATCAGTTTTAGAAATCCATTCCAATAGCTCTCTGGAACCCTGTCTGTGGACATATTTCTCAAAAATCTCAATAAACTCTTGTTTAGCAGTCATATTAACCTCACAATAATTCTTCATTGTACACCGTGCGTTCTCCGCCGATAAATTTCGGTCGAACTCTGGCACCACTGATATATGCTTCGCCGATTTTTCTATTTTCAAATCTGAGCGGTACAGCAGTCTCTTTGAGATGCATACCTATTAAGGTACCACCAATATCGATACCTGCGTCTGCTCTGATATGCTCAACAACTACAGGATCATCCATCATTGAAAACGCAGTTGTAGCGCTACTGCCTCCGGCTTTTGGCTGTGGAACAGCGTTGACAATATCAATATTAAGTTTAGCAGCTAATTCTCGTTCAATAATCAAAGCACGGTTGAGATGCTCGCAACACTGCGCAGCAATATAGATACCTCTACTTTTAAGTATATCATAAAAGCCTGCGTACAAAGCCTGTGCAACATCTAAACTAGAATGAGTGCCGATAGTATCACCGATAATCTCAGATGTGGAGCAACCTATAACGAGAACCTGCCCTTTTTGAAGTTTTGTTTTATCAAGGAGTTCTTCAAAAACAACCATTGCATCGTTAGTAATATTTTCGTACATATAAATCTTCCTATACACAAATGGGCACCCAAAACGGATGCCCACGAATGTTAATAATTATTAAGCTTCTGTCTCTTCAGCAACAGCTTCAGCAGCTTCTTCAACAACAGCTTCTTCAGCAGCTACTTCAGCTACTGGCTCGAGCTGAGGAAGTAACTCTCTGATAGAAAGGCTTACGCGCTTCTTATCAAAGTCGATAGCTGTGATCTTAGCTTCAACAACTTCGCCAACCTTGAGCTCATCCTGTGGCTTCTCGATTCTCTTGTTAGAAATCTGAGAAATGTGGATAAGACCATCAATACCAGGAATGATGTTAGCAAAAGCACCGAATGTTGTCATGCCAACGATAGTTGCGTTAACAACTGTACCAACAGGATACTCGTTTTCGAGCTTAACCCATGGGTTATCTTCTGTCTTCTTATAACCAAGAGAAATCTTCTTTGTTTCAGCGTTGATGTCCTTGATGTAAACTTCAACTGTGTCACCAACGTTAACAACTTCGCTTGGGTGCTTAATTCTAAGCCATGAAAGCTCAGAAATATGAATCATACCTGATACGCCGCCGAGATCAACAAAAGCGCCGTAGTTTGTGAGTGTTCTAACTGTACCTGTGTATGTTTTACCAGCTTCTGCAGTCTCCCAGAAAGCAGCTCTCTGCTCAGCATACTCGTCCTTGAGAACTGATTTGATAGAACCGATAACCTTTCTTCTTCTGCCACGCTGTGAAACTTCGATAAGTCTGAACTGTACTTCCTGACCCTTGAGTGCTTCAAGGTTGTCGTCACGGTTAAGTGTAGCCTGTGATGCAGGAATGAATACACGTGTGTCGTTAGCAATAACGATAACGCCACCGTTGATAACTTCTGTTACAACGCCTGTGAGAACTTCTTTAGCTTCGTAAGCTTTCTCTAAGAGTTCCCAACCCTTTTTAGCGTCTACTCTACGCTTTGAAAGCATGATTGTGCCTTCCTGATCGTTTGTCTTCATGATGAG
>JAUMXP010000082.1 GCA_030529125.1 Eubacteriales bacterium
TCTTCGCCCTGCTTCATAGAAATAACCATAACTGTCTCATAGTTAGCTGTTACTGCCATTTGTTGCACCTCCTTCTGGACATTTGGCACCGTTTATACGATGCAAGGATAATTAAAAAAACTCTGTTATACGCAGATTTCCACATATAACAGAGTAATTATACCACAAGTAATTAAATTGTCAAGATTTTTCTGTCGGAGTAAAGCCTTTTCCGCTGATTGCGTTGGCTGTTGTGACAATAATAAACGCATTCTCGTCGATAGAATTAACGAGCACCTTGGTTTTATGCACCTGCGAGGTACGCAAAGCACACAGCAAGACTTCCTTGTTATTATGACTATACGCACCATGAGCATCGAGTTGGGTCACTCCCCTGCCGATTTGCTCGATAATCGCTTCGGAAAGCTCAGCGTATTTATCGGTGATGATAAACATCAGCTTGCCGTTGTCGTGTGCAACACCGTAAATAACAACGTCAATAACCTTAGTGCTGACGAAAATAGTAATCACTGCGTACAGCGCACTCTCTATGCTATGGTACACAATAGCTGCAGCTATAAAAATAATAGCATCACACACAAGGATTATTGTACCCATTGATACGTGAGGAAAGTGCTTATGAATATTGCGAGCAATAATATCAGTACCGCCTGTGGTACCGCCACGATAAAACACAAACGCAAGCCCTAAACCTGACAGCAAACCACCAAAGATAGCAGCTAACATCGGGTCGCCTTTATATTCATAAGAAAACGGCTCCATAACGTCAATGATAACAGAAACAAAAATGGTGGCGACTATGGTTTTAGTCAGAAACTTCCTGCCGTTTTCAAACGCTCCCCAGATAAACAACGGAATATTAAGCACTAATATCATAACACCAATAGGCAGACCAAAAAGGTGGTTGAATATAGTACCTACACCGGTGAGTCCACCGGGCGCAATATCGTTAGGTGAAGTAAAGGTGTTGACCGATGCAGCATACAGCACTGCGCCGATGAACATTATCACATAATCACAAACAGCTGTAAAAACCTTGCTTTTCATTTTTACACCTCGCTATTAATAAGTATCAACTCAAATAGCTCCTTTATTCTGTCAGTATTACCGCTTAAATACAGATAACCGAACAAGCACTCAAGTCCTGTTGCGCTGTGGTAGTCAGCAATAGACGAGTGTTTGGACGCAGAATTAACTTTAACATTTCTGCCGCGTTTGTATACGTCAAGCTCATCTTCTGTCAGCTTATCCATTATAGCTTTAGCAGACTGTGCTTGACTCTTACAGTTAACGAGCGTTACTTTCATCTGGTTGAGCTCTTTAACTGGGCGGTTAGCAAGTGTGACCAGATGCTGACGCACAAGCAAATCATACACAGAGTCACCGACAAAAGCTAAACTAAGCGGTGATAGAGAATGTATATCGCTGTTGATATCTAAAAGATTACTCATAAAAACCTCTAAGCAATTTACTCTACATATTCAAACTCAAGATCATAGATAGAAACAGTGTCACCTTCCTGTACGCCTGCTTCTCTGAGCTTTTCGTATATACCGCTGGACTGTAATACGTTTTCAAAATATGTCAATCCGTCGTAGTCATCGAAATTAACAGTACGCAAAACCTTTAATAGCCAATCACACTCAACAAAGAACACGCCATCACAAACTTTGATGCGGATTTCCTTGCTGTTTACAGTTGATAGGTCAACCTCAGGAACAGGCTGAGCTTCATAGCGAGTAATCGGCGGTAGTTTAGACAGCTCTTCTAATATCTTATTGAGCAGTGGGTCTACATCCCACCTTATAGCCGCCATAATCGGGAAAAAGCTGTAGCCCTTTGATTCCACGTACTCTTTAAACTCAGCAATCTGTTCATCTGTTGCAAGGTCACATTTATTACCTGCGACAATCATAGGACGAGTACTCAGCTCTTCGTTAAATTTCTTAAGCTCATCGTTGATAGTATCAAAGTCAGCCTTTGGATCTCTGCCCTCACTGCCTGATACGTCTACAACGTGTACGAGAAGTCGACAACGCTCAACGTGTCGCAAGAACTGATGTCCCAGTCCTGCACCCTGCCATGCGCCCTCGATAATACCAGGAATATCTGCCATAACAAACGAGTTGCCCTCGCCCATTGACACTACGCCCAATGTAGGATTGATAGTTGTGAAATGGTAGTTAGCAATCTGTGGTTTAGCAGCTGAAACAACTGATACAAGAGTAGACTTACCAACATTAGGAAAACCGACTAAGCCGACATCAGCTAAGAGCTTCAGCTCCAGAGTAACGTCGAATTGCTCACCCGGCATACCCGGTTTAGAGAAACGTGGGGTCTGACGTGTTGGTGTAGAAAAATGAGTATTACCCCAACCGCCTTTGCCACCTCTGGCAACAACGACTGGCTCTTGTGTAGAAAGGTCAGCCATAATTCTACCAGTTTCGGTTTCTTTTACGATAGTGCCGACAGGTACGCGGATAATCAGATCTTCGGCTTTTTTGCCGAATTTTCTGCCACCCTGACCGTTGTTACCTTTCTTAGCTTCGAACTTGCGCTTGTATCGAAAGTCCATTAATGTAGAAAGGTTTGAGTCAGCTACAAATATAACATCGCCGCCTTTTCCGCCGTCACCACCATCAGGGCCGCCGGAAGCAACGTATTTTTCTCTGTGAAAAGAAACAGCGCCATCGCCGCCGTCACCTGCTTTGATTGTAATTTTCGCAATATCTACAAACATAGTTTTTCCTCAAATTATTCTTCGTGATCTTTAAAAATAGCATCAGGATGCTCTTTTTTCTCAACTTTGCCGTAATAGCGCTCATTGCGCTTAGCAACTACTGCACTCATAATAAGGATA
The DNA here is from genome assembly GCA_030529125.1 of Eubacteriales bacterium. Classification (GTDB taxonomy): domain Bacteria; phylum Bacillota; class Clostridia; order Oscillospirales; family Acutalibacteraceae; genus Ruminococcoides. Next base: position 2,861 of record JAUMXP010000082.1, read on the forward strand.
ATGAGTAAAATAGTAAACAACGAACCTGTCACAATCTTGAGATTGATAAAACAAGCAATAGCACACAAAGCTACTACCACAGCAAGTACAACTGTGATGATAGTGACAGAACGCTTTTTCATAGAACCGTAAACATCGTTAGCCTGATTAGCGGTAGACGCTACAGGTCGGTTCTTCATAAGATTATTATTCTTATCTTCCATAGTATTCACCAAAAAGAAAAATCTAATAAATAAGGGCGGATAGAAATCCGCCCTAAAAATTACTGCTCTACAGGATAAACGCTAGCGCGCTTTCTGTCTTTGCCAACACGCTCGAAACGAACAACACCGTCAACCTTAGCGAAAAGTGAATCGTCAGAACCACGACCTACGTTCTGGCCAGGGTGAATGTGAGTTCCTCTCTGCTTAACAAGAATGTTGCCAGCAAGTACGAACTGACCGTCAGCACGCTTAACGCCAAGGCGCTTAGACTCACTGTCACGACCGTTCTTTGTAGAACCCATACCTTTTTTATGAGCGAATAACTGAATGTTTATTTTAAGCATAACTTACACCTCCGAAATAGTTACTGTAATATACTGTTTGTACTGCTCTGCAAGTGAGAGCATGTGAAGCACAAAACCCTTCATTATTGATGAGCATTTATGTGCATCTGCGATCTCGAGTTTCAGGTACATTTCGCCGTCGTTAACTCTCAGCTTAGGAGTTGCTTTGATAATATCGGTGACGGTGTTCGCCGTCATATATGCAGCGCTTGATACAGCTGCACAAACGATATCAGAGCCTACTTGCGAATAATCAGCGTGACCGCTGATGTAAAAGCCAAGCACCGGTGAAGTCCCGAAGAAATCGACTTTAATCATAATTAGCCAACGATTGACTTGATCTCAACCTTAGTGTATGGCTGTCTGTGACCGAGCTTTCTCTTCTCGCCCTTCTTTGGCTTGTAAGTAGCAACGATAATCTTCTTGCCCTTACCGCTCTTAACAACCTCACCTGTTACTGTAGCGCCCTCAACATAAGGAGCACCAACCTTGAGACCGTCTTCTGTTGACAAAGCAACTACTTTGAAGTCAACAGTAGCATTGTCCTCAGCAGAAAGCTTCTCTACATAGATAACGTCGCCGTTAGCTACCTTGTACTGCTTACCGCCTGTTTCAATAACTGCGTACATTAAATTCATTCCTTTTTATATAGACTCGCTATGTGTCGGGTGGAGCAAAGCTCACTTGTAACCCACAATATGCGGCTTATATACTATATCACAACGCAATTTTGTTGTCAACAACTTTTTGCACGTTTCTATAATATAAGTATATATACATTAAAATAAAGTCCTCAGTATGATTTATACTTACTATTCATCAGCCAAATATCAAAACTCAGTAATAAGCTTTGCGACAAAGCGCTGGATTTTAGTAGCATCAACAACTGTAACGTCACCGTCTTTAATAACATCTGCAGCGTCAAGTGCAGTGCCTGTCAAGGTTGTAAGCTTTGCAACGTGACGCTGAACATAAGTAGCATCTGTAATGGTCACATTACCGTCTCCGTTGACATCACCGAGTATAAAATCATCAGGTTCAGTTGGTTCTGTAGGCTTGTCATCACTTACTGTATATGTTGCAGTGAGTATAACTGCAATTTCATTACCGGCAGTTTCTGCGTTCTTACCGCCGACAGTAGCTGTGATGTCAACCCAGTCGTCTGAGTCTACTTTGAATTTATATCCGTCGTTTGCTCTAAGCCAAATTTCAAGCTCGTATGTATGGCCTGCTTCAAAGACATCTGTTTCTTTGAGTGGGCTTATCCTATCTTCAACATCTTTCCATTGAATGAGGCTCATATAGTACGCAGAAGAACCTAAAATCGGTGAAAAATCAGGATGTTTACCCGCTACAGGCTCGTCAATTCCTATAATATCAACATGTGTTATAGGTGGATTGAGCTTCATCTCTTCGTAGTGAACTTTTACTACGTCTTCAATTTGTGTTTCGTCATCAAAAGTTATGAGTGCTCTGAAATACAAAGTTGTTTCTTTCTCAGGTCTGAAGTTAAAGCGGAAAGGATTCACACGTCCTGCGTAATCAGCAAGCTCTGACCACACTGTATTTTCACCGTTAAAATGTGCTTCATCGCTGAAATACCACGAAACAGTTTTAACACTTTCATTGTTTTCAATCCAGATAAGTGGTGACTTTTCCTGTGTTGCAACTACATCAATTGTATCGATGTAGTTGTTAATAGCATCAATATTATCTTTGTTTTGATTATAAACATTACCGGTGGTGCTGTAATAAGATACTTCTTTTTTTGCAAACTTCGCAGTAAGACGGTCAACAGGTAACAAATAATCATTTCCTATCATTGTAGGTAAGGTTACCTCGTAGTAAGCACCTGTTTTGCCCTCATAATCAACAGATATGAGATTCTTTGTAACACCATCAATATACTTCTCGTCAGTTTTGTTCAGGCATTTGTAGAAAACAGTGCCACCTGCTACGATAACCTGTCCCCAACCGTTGTTACAGTACGCAAAGCCTGCGTATTCGTAATCAGGATTAGCTATGTAAAACTCGCCGTCATAAACATAAACAGTAGGATAAAAACATCCGTACGATGAAAAATTGCTGTATGAGGAAACCTCAAAGTTAGAATATTTTCCGTAGAAAGTACCGCCATAAACATTACAGTGAGGTACATCGTACACATACGCGTTGTGTCTGAGCTCTATAGTATCGCCACCATCCGCTTCGTGAGAATCAAACACACCGTCATGAATATTGAGCAGTCCCTGTTCTACAAGAAGAACAACTCCTCCGCCTACCTTATACGGAGTAAATATTTCAAAAGTACCGCCGTAAATATTAACTTCGCCATCGATAAAAACAACTGCATTTGTGCCGGCGTAGTTACCAGCTCTGAAAAACATCTTGCCACTGTTATCTTTTGATGAATCTTTAATAACAAATTCTGCGCCATCATTCACTCTGATAAGGCAGTTGTCGATACCTCTTGTTGTACGACCAAGTGTATAGCCGTTCAAATCGATTGTACAATCAGAAAACGAGCCGACTATAAGTGTTTTATCATTTGTATTGTCTTCAATAATAATATCGTTTTGTAAAACGTAAGTTTCACCATTCGGTGAATTGTAAAGCAGGTTTTTAAGCTGGTCATAGGTAGTTACATCAATCTGATAACCAGTCTGCGCTACATCTTGCTCTTTTGCTGATGCTACAGTTGAGAGCATAGTAACAGAACAGACAATCATAAGTACCGCTAAAATAATCGACATCAATCTTTTCATAGTAATTAACTCCTCTGCAAATTTATAAAAAGTATATTTGTACATATTAATTATACAAGATAATTAATATTTGTCCACACACTAACCCAGATTTATGGTGGGAAATGGTGTGGGTAAATAAAATATTGCAAATAATAAAAGTGAAATTGCTCCTCAAAAATACGAGGAGCACATAATTATAGATTGTTCTGAAGTTTGCACGCTTTGAGGGTGTTCTTCATAAGCACAGCGATAGTCATAGGACCTACACCGCCTGGTACAGGAGTGATGTATGAGCATTTAGGCGCAACATTATCAAAGTCTACGTCACCGCAGAGCTTGCCGTTTTCGTCTCTGTTCATACCTACATCAATAACTACAGCACCGTCTTTGACCATATCTTCAGTAACGAACTTAGCTTTGCCGATAGCCGCTACTAAAACATCAGCTTTGTTTGTAACGTTCTTGAGGTCTACAGTACGGCTGTGTGTGATTGTTACAGTGCCGTTTTTGTGAAGTAAGAGCATACCCATAGGCTTGCCGACAATGTTACTTCTACCGATAACTACACAGTTCTTGCCTGTCACATCAATATCATAGTATGAGAGCATCTCCATAACACCTGCTGGTGTGCAAGGCAGAAAGTCATACTCACCAATCATAATCTTACCAACGTTTACTGCATGGAAAGCATCAACGTCCTTTTTAGGAGAGATAGCCTCGATAACTGCTTTTTCCTCGAGATGCTTAGGCAGTGGAAGCTGACACAAAATACCGTTTACATCTTCTCGTGAGTTAAGCTCATCAACGAGCGCCATGAGTTGTTCCTGAGTAGTATCAGCAGGAAGAGCGTACTCAAGGCTCTTGAATCCTACGTATTCGCAGGCTTTCTTCTTATTATTAACATACACACGTGATGCAGGGTCATCACCAACAATGATAACCGCAAGTGTGATGTCTATTCCCTTTTCTTTAAGCACAAGAGTTTCAGCCTTAACTTCGTCTTTAACGCTCTGTGAAACTAA
>JAUMXP010000083.1 GCA_030529125.1 Eubacteriales bacterium
GATCGCTGTTGATGGCGATGAGTGTCAGTTTGTTGCTGTTGTACTTCCTGGTGAGAACGAGTCCGAGGATATTATCCGAGATACTCTTATGGCACATAATGAAGTAGCTGACGCAAAGCTTCTGTGCGAAGAATTCATCAAGACTACTGTTGATGAAAACGGCTGTCTTAAGAAAATCGACTTTGAAAATGAAGATAGATATAATTTTGCGTTTGATACAGTTGACGCTATCGCAAAGAAAGACCCTGACAAGCTTGCGATGATCCATGTTGATAGAGATAAAAACGAGCGTAGATTTACATTCAATGACATGAAGCGTAAATCAGCTCAGGCTGCTAACTACTTCAAGAGCTTAGGTATCAAAAAAGGCGACAGAGTTATGCTTGTCTTAAAGCGTCACTATCAGTTCTGGTTTGCAATTTTAGGCCTTCACAAGCTCGGAGCCATCGCAATTCCTGCTACTAATCAGCTTCAGGCACACGACTTTGATTATCGCTTCAATGCTGCGGGTGTCAGTGCTATTATTTGTACTGCTGACGGAGATGTTTCTCATCAGGTTGATATTGCACAGGAAAAATCACCTACACTCAAGACTAAGGTTTTAGTTGGTGGCGAGCGTGAGGGCTGGCGCAACTTTGATGAAGAGTTCAATCTTTTCTCAGCTCATTACTACAGAAATGATGACACACCATGTGGCGATGACCCTATGCTGATGTTCTTCACATCAGGTACAACAGGTTATCCTAAAATCGCACTTCATTCATACAAGTATCCTCTTGGCCACTTTATTACTGCTAAGTTCTGGCACGGTGTTATGACTGATGGCGTACACTTCACTATCTCTGACACAGGCTGGGGTAAAGCTCTGTGGGGTAAACTCTACGGTCAGTGGCTTTCTGAGGGCGCAGTATTTACCTATGACTTTGATAGATTTGATGCATCAGATATTCTGCCAATGTTTGCAAAATACCAGATCACCACATTCTGTGCTCCACCTACAATGCTGAGAATGATGGTTAAACAGGATCTGTCAAAATATGATTTCTCATCGGTTAAGAGAGCGACTACAGCAGGCGAAGCTCTTAACCCTGAAGTATATAAACAGTTTAAGAATGCCACAGGATTAAAACTAAAAGAAGGTTTCGGACAGACAGAAACAACACTTTCTATCGCTAACCTTATCGGCGAGAGCTCGAAGCTCGGTTCAATGGGTAAGCCTGTTCCGCTTTATGATGTATATCTGCTTGACCCTGACGGCAACGAAGTCCCTGATGGTGAAGCGGGTGAAATCTGTATCAAGACATCAGACAAAGTTCCTTGCGGTCTGTTCTTAGGTTATTATAAAGACGAAGAAAAGACCAAGGAAGTTTATCACGACGGCTATTATCATACAGGTGACACAGCATGGCGTGATGAAGATGGTTTCTTGTGGTATGTTGGACGTGTCGATGATGTTATCAAATCTTCAGGCTATCGTATCGGACCGTTTGAAATTGAATCAGTTATCATGGAGCTTCCATACGTTCTTGAGTGTGGTGTTTCTGCTGAACCGGATGAAGTAAGAGGTCAGGTAGTTAAGGCTTCTATTGTTTTAGTTAAGGGCACTAACCCTAGCGAAGAGCTGAAGAAAGAGATTCAGAATTACGTTAAATCCCGTACAGCTCCATACAAATATCCTCGTATCGTTGTGTTCAGAGAAGACCTGCCAAAAACAATCAGCGGAAAGATTCAGAGAAATAAACTCTAAATCTGATAAAATGTTGACATTTTCCTAAAGTTATGATATAGTGTTACCATATTTTTAAAGGCTATGACGAAGAGTACACATTGGTATGACCTTCAGAGAGGTGGCGGATGGTGCAAGCCACTGGAATACAGCTTTTGTGTTTGTAGCTTCTGAGCCGAGAGGAAGAAAGCCTTTGGTTAGTAGAACCTCTCCGTGATTGCTGCGTAAAGGCATAGGGGTTGTCAGACCCTGAGAGTGGCGATTGTATCGCAATTTGAGTGGTACCGCGGGTGACTTTTCAGCGCTCGTCTCAAAGAAAACTTTGGGACGGGTGCTTTTTTCGTCCTAACTAAAGAATGGAGAAGATATTATGCAACAAATGACAGGTCTTGATTACAAAATTCAAGAAATGGCTGCTCGTATCAGAGAACTCAGAGAGATTCAGAACCTTACGGTTGAGCAGATGGCAAAGAAAACAGACGTGACTGTCAGTGAGTACATTGACTGCGAAGAAGGTAAGAGCGACCTAAACTTTGCGTTTATTTATCGCTGTGCTATGGCTCTTTCAGTCAACGTAACTGATATTATTGAGGGTTATTCTCCTAACCTCAAAAACTACAGTGTCACAAGAGCTGGTTTTGGTCAGAAGGTTGCTCAGGCGCATGGCATGACATACTACAACCTTGCGTATGCATTCCAGAATCGTATTGCCGAGCCTCTCTATGTGCGTTCTGTATATGATGAGAATGCACAGAATAGTGACATCGAGCTGACTACCCACGAGGGTCAGGAGCTTGATATTGTTATTGAAGGTAACCTGATGGTACAGGTTGGCGAGCATAAGGAGATTTTAGGCCCTGGCGACTCTATTTATTTTGACTCTGACAAGCCTCACGGTATGATTGCTGTCAACGGTAAGGATTGTGTGTTCTACGCTATTGTACTTAACCCTACAGGTGAGCCTATTCCTGAGCTTTCATCAGGTAAGCTTGTTGAAGTTAAACAGAGTCCTCGTAAACACGAGAGCGACCGTATCTATAAGAATTACGTTGATGTAGTAGAAAACGAAAAAGGCACTCCTACATCTATCAAGTTCAAAAATACAGAAAAATTCAACTTCGCATTCGACCTGGTTGATGCACTTGCAGACAAGAAACCAGAGAAGCTAGCGATGTTACATATTTCCAGAGATCATACAGAACGCAGATTTACTTTCAAAGATATTAAGAAAGCATCAGCTCAGTGTGCGAACTACTTCAAGTCACTCGGCATTAAGAAGGGTGACAGAGTTATGCTTATCTTAAAGCGTCACTATCAGTTCTGGTTTGCTATGATTGGTCTTAATAAGCTTGGCGCTATTGCCATACCAGCGCCTAACCAGCTTCAGGCGCATGACCTTGAGTACAGACTCAAGTCTGCAGGTATCAACACAGTTATCTGTACTGCAGACGGTGATGTATCTCATCAGGTTGACATAGCCGCAGAAAGCTACGATGGACTGAAAAACAAACTCCTTGTAAATGGTTCACGTGATGGCTGGCGTACATTCGACGATGAGTACACCCTGTATTCAACTCACTATAACAGAACAGAAGACACTCCATGTGGTGACGATCTTATGCTCATGTACTTCACATCAGGTACATCAGGCTATCCTAAGATTGCTGCACATAACTACAAGTATCCGCTTGGACACTTCCATACAGCTAAATACTGGCACAATGTTGACCCTGAAGGGCTGCACTACACAATCTCCGACACTGGTTGGGCTAAAGCTATGTGGGGCAAACTCTATGGTCAGTGGCTGTGCGAAGCGGCTACATTTGTATATGACTTTGACCGCTTTGATGCAGCAGACATTCTGCCTATGTTTGAAAAATATAATATTACTACTTTCTGTGCTCCACCTACAATGCTGAGAATGATGGTTAAGCAGGATATTTCTAAGTACAACTTCTCATCAGTTCAGCATATGACAACAGCAGGTGAAGCACTCAACCCTGAGGTTTATCGTCAGTTTGAAAAGGCTACAGGACTTCAGATTATCGAAGGCTTTGGCCAGACAGAAAGCACTATGATCGTAGGTAATATGACAGGTGCTAAACACAAGATTGGTTCTATGGGTAAACCTGCCCCAATCTATGATGTTATGCTTGTTGACAGTGAGGGCAATGAGGTTCCTGATGGTGAGCCTGGTGAAATCGTTGTTAATCTTAAGAATGGTCACCCATGCGGTCTGTTCGTTGGTTACTACGGCGACGAAGAGAAGACAAACGAAGTTATGGTTGATGGTATTTATCACACAGGCGACGTTGCATGGCGTGATGAAGACGGCTTCTTCTTCTACGAGGGTAGAGTTGATGACGTTATCAAGTCTTCAGGCTATCGTATCGGACCGTTTGAAATCGAGTCTGTTATTATGGAACTTCCATACGTACTCGAATGTGGTGTTTCTGCTGCTCCTGACGAAGTCAGAGGTCAGATTGTCAAGGCATCTATCGTTCTGACACCTGGCACAAATCCTAGCGAAGACCTCAAGAAGGAAATCCAGAACTACGTTAAGTCACGTACAGCTCCATATAAATATCCACGTCTTGTTGTATTCAGAGATGAACTTCCTAAGACAGTCAGTGGAAAAATCCAGAGAAATAAGCTATAATATACAATTATGAAAGAATTTAAGAGAATTACCTTGCTTTGCGGTCACTACGGCAGTGGCAAAACAAACATCGCTGTTAATATGGCATTACAGCTTAAGAAACAGTGTGACAAAGTAGCGATTGCTGACCTTGATATCGTTAATCCGTATTTTCGTACCAAGGACAGCAGCGAAGAACTCAAAGACAACGGAATCCGTCTGATTGTATCAGAGTTTGCCAACTCTAATGTCGATATTCCCGCATTGCCACAGGATATGTACGCTATAACTGACAACAAAGATATGTCGGTTATCATTGATGTCGGCGGTGATGACAGAGGCGCTCTGGCGCTTGGCCGTATTGCTAATCAGATTATAGAAGAGAACGACTATGAGATGCTGATGGTAATTAACTGCTACAGACCGCTCACAAGAGATGCTCAGTCCACCATAGAGGTTATGCGTGAGATTGAGTATGCCGGCCACATCAAGTTTACTGGTATTATAAACAACTCTAATTTAGGTGCGATTACAACCGCTGATGACGTGCTTAGTTCAGTTGCTTACGCACAAGAGGTATCGCAGATGTCTAACTTACCGATTGTTTATACTACTGTAAGTGAAAACATATATAATGACTTATGCGACAAGATAGATGATCTCTTGCCACTGAGTCTTCAACAAAGACCTGTATAAGATTAAAAGGAAAGGGAGAGTTTTAATGGCTAAACTAACTTTTAAAACAGACAACTGTAAGGGTTGCGGACTATGCGTAGAAGCTTGTCCTAAAAACCTGCTTACTCTTGCAAAAGATGAAATCAACAAAAAGGGTCATCACCCTGCAGTCATCACAGACGAAGAAAGCTGTATTGGTTGTGCTTTCTGCGCTACTATGTGCCCTGACTGTGTAATTAAGGTAGAGAGGTGAGAATATGGCAGATAAAGTTTTGATGAAAGGTAACGAAGCTATTGCTGAGGCTGCTATTTTAGCAGGCTGCAGACACTACTTCGGCTATCCTATTACTCCACAGACAGAGGTTGCCGCTTATATGGCTAAGAAAATGCCTAAAATCGGCGGATGTTTCTTACAGGCTGAAAGTGAAATCGCTGCTATCAATATGGTATACGGTGTTGCATCAACTGGTAAGCGTGTTATGACATCATCTTCTTCACCTGGTATTTCACTTAAGGGTGAAGGCTTGTCATATATGGCAGGTTCTGATTTACCTGCACTTGTTGTAAACGTACAGCGTGGTGGCCCAGGTCTTGGTGGTATCCAGCCTAGCCAGTCTGACTATTTCCAGGCTACAAAGGGTGGCGCTCACGGCGATTTTCGAATGATCGTTTTAGCTCCTGCTTCAGTTCAGGAGATGGCTGAGCTTACAGTAAAAGGCTTTGAGCTTGCTGATAAGTACAGAATGACTTCTATGATTTTAGCTGATGGTACTATGGGTCAGATGATGGAACCTGTAGAGCTCAACTTCGATATCAAAGAACGTCCTGCTACACCATGGGCTACAACAGGTACTAAGCTTGAGCGTGAGCACAATATCGTTAACTCACTCTCACTTGTAGCTGAAGAACTCGAGCGTCTTAATTTTGAGAGATTTGAGCGCTACAAGGCTGTTGAAGAGAACGAAGTTATGTATGAAGAATATATGACAGAAGATGCTGACATCATCGTAGCAGCATTTGGTATTGCTTCCAGAGTTTCTAAAAACGCTGTAAACGAAGCTAGAAAACAGGGTATCAAGGTTGGTCTTATCCGTCCTATCACTCTGTGGCCATTCCCTAAGGCTCCATTCGAGAAAGCTGCACAAAAGGCTAAGGCTGTTGTATGTGTAGAGCTTTCTATGGGTCAGATGATTGAAGACGTTAAGCTTGCTACAGGCTGTAAGGTTCCTGTTACACTTTGCAACCGTGTTGGTGGTATGATTCCATCCCCTGAGCAGGTATTAGACGCTATTGTAAAAGCAAACGGAGGTGCAAACTAATGGCAGTTGTATTTGATAAACCACATGCATTGGCAGATGTTCCTATGCACTACTGTCCTGGTTGCTTACACGGTATTGTACACCGTCTTGTTGCCGAGGTTATTGACGAGCTCGGTATCGAGGGCAGAACAATCGGTATTGCACCGGTTGGTTGTTCAGTTATGGCATATAACTATTTTAATTGTGATATGATCGAGGCAGCTCACGGTCGTGCTCCTGCTGTTGCTACAGGTGTTAAACGTTCAGATCCTGAAAATAACATTGTATTTACATATCAGGGCGACGGTGACCTTGCTTCTATCGGTATGGCTGAAACAGTACACAGTGCTGCTAGAAACGAGAATATCACAGTTATCTTTATCAATAACGCAATTTACGGTATGACAGGTGGTCAGATGGCTCCTACATCACTTCCTGGTCAGGTAACACAGACTTCTCCATACGGACGTGATGTTAACCACTGCGGTTATCCTATCCGTGTTTGTGAGATGCTCAGTCAGCTTGAAGGTCCTGAGTACCTCGAGCGTGTTACAGTTAACTCAGTTAAGAACGTAAAGAACGCTAAAAAAGCTATCAAAAAAGCTTTCCAGAACCAGATCGATGGCAAAGGCTTCTCACTTGTTGAGGTTGTGTCTTCTTGTCCTACAAACTGGGGTATGACACCATCTGCTGCTCTTAAGTGGATTGATGATAATATGCTCCCATATTATCCACTCGGTGTTTATAAGGATAGATCAGCTAGTAAGGAGGAAGCATAATGGCTACTACACAGTTTTTATTTTCAGGTTTCGGTGGTCAGGGTATCCTCTT
>JAUMXP010000084.1 GCA_030529125.1 Eubacteriales bacterium
AGTCATCAGGCTGTGGAGTACAGTCAACTAAAACTTCGGTTGTGCCCTCAGTAAATTCGCCTGTAAGCGAACCTGAAACAACCTTGATATTATAATCATAAATCAAAGTGTTAGGATGAGTGAGGCTGTATTCCTTACCAACTTTGCCTTTGACTAACTGTTCGTAAATAATAGAATCAGTATTAGTATCGTGGTACTTGACGATTACACGTGCTTTAGTATCTTTGTTAGGATATTTATCGAAGCTTGTCTTGTTTACAAGAAGAACACACGAATGAGGAGCAACGGTAACTTTAGCGTCTTTAACCTGACCTAAGTTCTTGATACCTGCGTCTTTATCGTTAGCTACGATAATCCAGACTTTAGCCATACCCTTAGGGAGGTTAACGGTAGTTTCTTCATCTCTACCGTTGAAGACAGCAGCAAAGCCCTTGGTGTTGCCGCTACCTGTAGCTGTGTATGCGATAACGCCCTCTTCAACATCGTCGATATACTTAATAGACTTAGCAACCTTGCCTTTAGAGTCTTTCAATAAATCGACAGTATTGCGAATATCGATAAGACCTTTGTAATAATCTGTAAGGTCTGCGTATTTGTAGAGGTTTGTCCAGTCAATCTGGTTTAACTCAACAGGAGATTTGTAGGAGTTCTCGTCGCCGTCTTTAGAGCGAGCCATCTCCTCGCCTGCCATCATGAACGGTACGCCCTGTGAAGTAAGGATAACAGCAGCAGAGAGCTTGTTCATAGAAACAAGGTCTTCCCTACGTTTTCTGAAATTAACCTCATCAGGATAAACAGATGCGACTAATTTGTCGTAAAGTGAAAGGTTGTCATGACAGGAAGCGTAGTTGATATTCTGCTTAGTAGAAACTTCCCATGTACCAGGAGTAGACATGCCCTCGATACCTGACTTAACCTTAGAACGATTAGAGCCACTCTGGATAAAGCCCTGATCCTTAGAGTCAAAAACATTACCTTTCAAACCATCACGCATAGTGTCATTAAACGCGCCGATGCGGTCTGATAAGAGTGAGATGTTGTTCTGGTTAGCTAGCTTTACATCACTAGCGCAAGCAGTGTTGAGTTCCCACGCTTCGCCGTACATAATAATCTTCTCACCGTGTGGGAGCTCGTCTAAGCTCTTACGGATTAAGTTCATAGTCTCAACATCGTGCAGACCCATAAGGTCAAATCTGAAGCCGTCGATGTGGTACTCCTGTGCCCAGTAAACAACAGAATCTTTCATGAAGTTGCGGAACATAACACGCTCTGATGCTGTATCGTTACCACAGCCTGAGCCGTTAGACCAGTTACCAGACTCGTCCATACGATAGTAATAATCAGGAACGATAAGGTTGAACCATGAATCTTTAGAGAAATAAGTGTGGTTATATACAACGTCCATGATAACACCAATACCGGCATTATGGAGTGCTTGAATCATCTGTTTGCACTCTTTGATACGAACGTTGCCGTCATACGGGTTAGATGAATATGAGCCCTCAGGAACGTTATAGTTTTTAGGGTCATAGCCCCAGTTGTACTGTGAAGTCACAGTATCAGTTTCGTCGATAGAGTTGAAATCATAGAACGGATTAATCTGTACGTAATTGACACCTAAGTCAGTCAGATAATCAATACATGTAGGTAAAGAACCTTCGACAGAATCGACAACAGTGCCTTCTTCAGTAAAAGCTAAGAATTTACCTCTATTTTTCTCAGACACACCGCTAGATTCTGACGCCGAGAAGTCGCGAACGCTTACTTCCCAGATAATAGCTTCGTTAGGGTCGTCAACGCGGACAAAATCGTCATCGTTCCAGCCCTCAGGGTCTGTAGAATTAAGGTCTACAATCATACCGCGGTTGCCGTTAGCACCAACAGCCTTAGCGTATGGGTCAACAACTTCGTTGGTCTGACCATTGACAGTAACTAAGTATGTGTAATACTTGTTCTTGTGGTCACCCTTTAAGTGAAGCACCCATGTGCCGTACTTTTCGTATAGCTCCATCTCTGATGTTGAGATAAGCTCAGCGCCCTCCTCATCATCAGTACCAGTAGAATAGATACAGACTTTGACGCTCTGTGCAGCAGGCGACCAAAGCTTGAACACAGTCTCTTTCTTAGAATAAGTAGCACCGAAATTGCCGAAATATGTGCGGTTTTCAAGATAGCGCAGGTACTTCTCTCTGCCGACACTCTCCTGAGAAACAATGAGCTCAGTAGGGCTTTCTGTTTTATTATCTTCAGCCGCAGCGTAAGCTGAGGTGTAAGCAGTAGAACCAATAGTAAGCATAACAAGCACACCTGCCAATAGTCGTTTTAATCTCACTAAATTTGCCTCCAATTTGCGCATTTGTATACAATATAATAATAGCACATAGTACACGTATTTTTAATTCTAATACAGAAAATAACCGCTATAAAAGCGGTTATTTTTTACTGACAGATTTTTACTTGTTTTTTGTTACTTAAAAGCCGTAGTCGGCAACTGATTTCAGCTCTTCTTCAATCCTTAACAAACGGTTGTATTTAGCCACTCGGTCGGTTCGACAAGGAGCACCTGTCTTAATCTGACCAGCGTTAAGCGCTACAGCTAAATCAGCGATTGTTGTGTCCTCTGTCTCACCGCTACGATGAGAAATTACGGTTGTATACCCTGCTCTATGGGCACACTGCACAGCTTCGAGCGATTGAGATAACGTGCCAATCTGATTAACTTTTACAAGGATAGAATTGGCAGCGTGGAGCTCTATCCCCTTTCTTAAACGCTGGGGATTTGTGACAAAGAGGTCATCACCCACAAGCTGTATGCGCGAGCCGATACGCTGTGTAAGCTTAGTAAAGCCGTTGAAATCATGCTCTGACAAGGCATCTTCTACTGAAATAATCGGATATGATTTGCACAGGCTCTCGATATATGAAATCATATCGTCTGTATTGAGTCGGGTGTTGCGCTTAGGCATGTGGTAGAAGCCGTCTGTGTACCACTCAGAAGAAGCTACGTCTAACGACAGCTTGATGTCATCTGTAGTATAGCCTGCTTTCTCAATAGCTTTAATGATATACTCTAGTGCTTGTTCATCGCTGTCAAGGTCAGGCGCAAAGCCACCCTCGTCACCTACGGTTGATGCTTTGCCCTCACTTTTTAAAATACCGCCTAAAGTATGATATATCTCGCAGCACTGTCTGAGTCCTTCTGAGAAAGTAGGTGCTGATACAGGCATAATCATAAACTCCTGTATATCTATATTATTAGATGCGTGAGCTCCGCCGTTTAAGATATTCATCATCGGTACCGGCAGTGTGTGTGCGTTGACACCGCCGATATATCGATACAGCGGGATATTTAGAACTTTTGCGGCTGTTTTGGCACAAGCAAGAGAAACAGCTAAGACAGCGTTTGCGCCAAGGTGAGATTTGTTCTCTGTTGAGTCGAGCTCACACATGAGCTTATCGATTTTCAGCTGAGATAGCACAGACACTCCTTGTAGCGCAGGACTGATTATATCGGTTATATTCTTCACAGCTTTTGTGACACCTTTGCCACAGTATCTTTGTGAGCCGTCCCTAAGCTCTACTGCCTCGAACTCACCCGTAGATGCACCCGAAGGCACTGACGCTATAGCGCAGACGTTTGTTTCTGTTACGACCTGTGCTTCGACTGTCGGATTTCCTCGTGAATCGATTATCTCTCGTGCTAATATTGTTTTGATTTTAGTATTCATATTAATTCCTCCTGCATCTAGGATTTACACATAAAGGAAAAATATTCATTTTCAAAATCACAATAACTGCATAGTATGTTAGTAACAGAAAGGAGGAAAAATATGGAACCAATCATTTACACTGTAAGACCAGGCAACACTCTTTTTGCAATAGCTCAGCTTTATGGTACAACTGCAGTTGATATAGCAAGATACAACGGCATTGTATATCCGTACACTATATATCCGGGACAGAAGTTACGAATACCTGTACAGGAGGTAACCCCACCACAGTACTACTTTGTCAGACCATCTGACACAATATATTCAATCGCATACAGATACGCACTTGACCCAAACGCAGTGATAGCGCTGAACAACCTTGAGAATCCTAACGAGATTTATCCGGGTCAAAGACTGATGCTGTATATGTGAGCACACCGCCGCTATGGCGGTTACATAACAAAGAAAGGCCGCTTAATAGCGACCTTTTCTTAATTGCTTTACTGTTTACGGTAATCTTTTAATGCCGTAGATTTTTCTAAGTATAAAGGATAGAAATTTTGGTTTTTCGATAAGTACAACTTTCATAGTTACCTCCTACAGCTATAGCAAACTACGATGATTGTTACTGCCGATATCATCAGCACCAGCTTTGACGGAAGTATGCACGACAGTATAATACCTGCGCCAAAGGATACGGCACAGCTGACTTTCTCACGACAGCGTCTCATAATCATCACCCAATACCATACTATACATACTTATGATTATTGTTACAGAAAGTTTGTTGTAAAATCTGATATTTATGATATAATTAGCTCGGTGATTATATGCGCACTATAACAATAATGAAAAATGATAGCGGACAGCGACTGGATAAGTTTTTATTAAAGCGATTCAAAACCATGCCTAAATCGCTGATGCACAAATACATCCGCACAAAATACATTAAGCTAAATTCTAAGAAAACTACACCTGAGGTTTTCTTAAACGAAGGCGATGTACTGACGCTGTATATCAAAGACGAGTTCTTCATAGAAGCTAAAAAAGAATACGAATTCATGAAAGCATCAAAAAAACTCGACATAGTATACGAAGACGAGAACTTGATGCTCATAGATAAGAAGCCGGGAGTTATTGTACATCAGGACAAAAACTACGACAGCGACTGCATCGTCAACCGTGTTCACAGGTATCTATATGAAAAAGGCGAGTACAACCCTGATTTAGACAAGGCTTTCTCCCCTGCGCTCGTTAACCGAATCGACAGAAACACCGGCGGTATTATCATCGGCGCTAAAAACGC
Organism: Eubacteriales bacterium; assembly: GCA_030529125.1. GTDB lineage: Bacteria > Bacillota > Clostridia > Oscillospirales > Acutalibacteraceae > Ruminococcoides. The sequence goes on from JAUMXP010000084.1 coordinate 5,017, forward strand.
TATGGCACTGCGTATCTTAAACGAAAAGGTCAGAACACGAGAAATCTCTAAATTCTACCTATGCGTTGTCAAAGGCAACCCAAAGAAAAAGTCGGACACACTAAAAGACTACCTGACTAAAAATGAAAAGACAAACACCGTCAAAGTCAGCAAAAACAAAACAGAAAACAGCAAAGAGATAATCACTAAATACAAGGTGCTAAGCTACGACAAAGAGCGCAATCTCTCGCTGTGTGAGGTAGAACTGCTAACAGGCAGAACTCACCAGATAAGAGCCCACATGGCGCATATAGGTCATCCACTGTTAGGCGATGAAAAATACGGCGACAAAGCGCTAAACCGCAAGTTTCATCAAAGCCACCAGCTATTGTGCTCGTACAAGCTGAGGTTTGATTTTTTGAGTGACGCACAGGAGCTCAACTATCTCAACGGTAAAGAATTCATGCTAGATGACGTATCTTTTGTAAAAGACGGAAAAATCAATATATAACTATAAACAAAAAAGCACTGCGAATTTACGCAGTGCTTCTCTTATTTTTAGCTTATTTTATTGTCATGAATGCTGCCATTGTGCCGCGTTTACCGTTGGTAGCTCGGTGGCTCCACAGAAGCTCACTGTTACAACGAGTGCACAAATCAGACAGCGTGATGTTCTCAGGATTCACGTTGCAGCTGACTAGAATCTGGCGGTTAGTCTCGAGTAAATCGACCATGTACTTACCATTCTCCTGTGGGAAAACAAACTTAGAGTCATCAAGCCCCAGTGCGTAGAAATTATCCGCGCAGGCTTTGTCAACTTCGTAGCAACATTTGGAGATAGCAGGACCGATAGCACACACTAAATCAGCAGGGTCAGTGCCGAAGTTATCACGCATAGTGTTGATAACCTGCTCCCCTATCTTAGCGACTGTACCGCGCCAGCCTGCATGAGCAAGACCGATTGCCTTGCGCTTAGTATCAACAAAAAACAGCGGTGTGCAATCAGCGTAATATGTTACGATAGTAACACCCTTTTCGTTAGTGACAAGCGCGTCTACGCTCATAATATCCTTAGGTTTTCTGATTCCTATACCACACTCATCTTTAGTACATACACGCACAAAAGTATGGTGATCCTGAGAAGACGCAACTAAGGTTTCATACTCAAAACCTGCAGCGTTGCAAAAGCGCTTGTAGTTTTCAGTTACTGTGTCAAAATCATCGTGTTCAAACGACAGGTTCATACTCTCAAAAATACCCGTTGACACACCACCTAAACGAGTAGAAAAAGCGTGATTAATAAAGTCAATCTCAGATAATCTATTATAAGTTAAATAATGCACGTCGTTTACATTGTGCAAAGTCATTGTGTTTGAATTTATGTTCAAAAATATCACCTCGAAATACAGCAATAGTATACTATACTTATGATATGCTTGCAAGTCAAAACTAAACGTGGTATAATATTTGTGCTTATAAATATATTGAATTTTCGGAGGAGTTATGCGTAAGGTTAAGTTGTTCGGTAACAATATCGAAGTGAGTTGTAACTACTGCGCTCACTCACAAATAAATAACGGCAATCAGTTCTGCACTAAAAACAAAGTGCTCAAAAAAGGCAAATGCAGAAAGTACGAGTATAACCCTTTCATGCGTGAACCAACACGTACCAATGCACTACAAAAATTCAAACCAGAGGATTTTGAGCTGTAAGCTATAAAGTAAAAGACCTTCTCAGCAGAGAAGGTCTTTTTTGGTGGAAATATTCTAACAATTTTATGAGGTGATTTCAAATATCATTCTATCATTTTCGTATGTTACGCTAGCATACTGTGTCTGAACCTCTCCGTTAAGATAGGTTACTTCTACAACAGCTACATCATTGTATTTTGATGAAAAGTCCTCAGGCATGAGGTTTTCACCATTTTCATTAATAGGAATAGCGCTGATTACAATATACTTTTCATCATCGTGTCTGTTTTCGTCAACGATGTCTAAGCAGGTATAGTACACATCTTGTCTTGCGTGTTCAGTCGAAAGATCTGCTTTTACAAACTCGCCGTCGCTGTTCTCAATATAAGGAGTAACAAAAAGCGGATCAGGCACACCTTCACGTACAGGGAAATTCTCAAAATGATACTTATCGGTGACATTATAATTTTTAGCAAAACAA
>JAUMXP010000235.1 GCA_030529125.1 Eubacteriales bacterium
ATTATAAAGTTTTCCGAGACAAAACACAAGTGGTTTAAAATATTACCAAAACAAAACTTTTGGTGGTGTAAATATGTTTGACTTCGGACTTCGTATACAGCAATTAAGACAAAGTCATAATATGTCTCAGGAAGAACTTGGCAGGAGAATTAACCGTAGCAGATCAGTTGTCTGTGGGTATGAAATTAACATGAAAATTCCTCCATTAGAGGTTCTTACTGATATAGCAAATGTTTTCAACGTTTCTCTTGATTATCTCGTTGGTATTGATAAAGCTGAAATGGCATCTTTATCAGGTCTTAATCAGAAACAAAAGGATCTGGTATTTCAATTATTAAATGAATTTAAGATTCCACACAAAAACAGCAAAGGACTTACACCAGATCAGCAAAAACTAATCAACGACATTATGGTAGAATTCATTGACAACAATTCATAATATAATTGTGTTATATTCTTTCTGTAAGTATATATATCTTAAACTGGGTACTTCTTTGTGGTACCAATTTGACAGAGGGCTACTGCCACCGTTTGGACGCAGTAACCCCCTTATTTTTTAGATTTGTTTTAAAGCAGATAATATCTGTTGCTTGTGCAAGAGCCGTTGTTTCTATATGCATATTCTTTGCGTATCAGTTTCGCTTTCTCTAAGTCTTTTATAGCTCTACGAACAGTATTTTCAGAAATTGAAAGGTCTTTCCCTATCGTTTTAACACTTGGCCACGCTTTCTTATTTTTATCACAGCGGTCATACAAATAGATATAAACAAGCTTTGCCCTGTGCGGTAAATCATAAGTATACAGTTTTCTAAAATAAGACATAGTACTCCTCCTTGTTAATCAACACGAATCTTGTGCGACTGTTCTTTGACATGTGCAACGTCTTTTTGAGATAAGATGTGGCTACCACTCACAGTCTTTTTCGAATGCTTGTTTGTAGGTGGTTTAACGTATGGGAACTTTTCGAGTATCTTATCCTCTATGATTTCTTTGCTCACGTAGCTGACCTTCCTGGCACCTTTATCTGCTATCTCAAACTTTTCTGTATCAAAGTCTATTCCCCACTTAAAGAACAACTTCAGCTTAGATATAAAAGGATGAGCACCTGTTTTCATAACAATAAAGCTACCTTTCTTCATTGACTTTAGTTCATCAGCTGTCATAAGCGGTCTGTTAGTCATCTGTAGATTCTGTGACGGTTCATCTTTACTTCGTGAGACTGAACCTGTAAGCACAGTTCGAGCACCAAGAGCACCAGATATAATATCTGCAGTTTCAGACGTCGGAGCAAAACCTCCGGCTATCGTTATCTGACAGTTATCTTTAATAATAGAAGAGCCTTCTTTGCCATAGTTTTTTTCGAGCTGTTGGAACGACTGTATAATACTAACTAGCGAGAGCTTACGTGAACGAGAAGCAGAGTACATCATTTCAACTGAATTGATTGGTGGTAAGGTACCAAACTCATCCATATAAAACATTACACGGTCTTTAAGCGCACCACCATTTTCATCCGCTACTGTAAGTATTTCTCTATATAACTGTTGTAATAAAAGTGACACCATAAAGTATGTAGCAGGATTTTCTTCAGGTAGCACAATAAAAATTGCACTCTTTCTAGTACAGAATTTCTCTGCATCTATAGCAGTATCAAAGCAAAGTATCTGTTCAAGCTCAGTATCAAGGAACGCATTGAGTCTTGACATTGACG
>JAUMXP010000085.1 GCA_030529125.1 Eubacteriales bacterium
TTAGCAGTTACGCAGTCGATACCTAAAGGTAACAGTATACGCTCAAGCTCTTTGAGTTTCTTTTTATTATTACTTGCAAGTACAAATTTCATAATTAATCCTTTGCAAAAAGTGCCTTAGTAAAGTCATCAGCATCGAATGGCTGTAAATCATCTATCTTCTCGCCTACGCCGATAAATTTAACCGGAATCTTAAGTCCTTCTTTAATAGCAAGGACTACACCGCCTCGAGCAGTACCATCAAGCTTAGTAAGAACAATACCGGAAATACCTGTAGCTTTTGAAAACTCCTGAGCCTGATTAACAGCATTCTGACCTGTTGTAGCATCTAACACAAGCAAGAATTCTTTGTCAGTATCAGGTAGCTCACGGTCGATAACACGTCTGATTTTAGCAAGCTCATCCATAAGATGTTTCTTATTATGAAGTCTGCCTGCTGTATCGCAGATGATAATATCACTGCCTTTAGCTTTTGCGCTACTGATAGCATCAAACACAACAGCAGCAGGGTCCGAACCCTCGTTCTGTTTAACAATATCAGCGTGGCTACGCTCAGCCCATACCTGCAACTGGTCAATAGCAGCAGCTCTGAATGTATCAGCCGCAGCGAGTGTTACTTTCTTGCCATTAGATACATAATGGTTTGCAAGCTTACCGATAGTGGTAGTTTTGCCTACACCGTTTACACCGATGATAAGAATAACTGATGGTTTAGTGTTGAGCACCATCTCGTTACCTTCTCTGAGCATATCTGCAGTAAGCTTTTCGAGCATGCCCATAATTTCGTTAGGGTCAGTCACACCATCAGCTTTCACCTGAGCTCTTAACTCGTTACAGATATTCTCAGCTGTATGAACACCAACGTCAGCCATAACCAATAGTTCTTCGAGTTCTTCAAACAGCTCTTCATCTATCTTTGTGAAAGACTTAAGCATACTACTGATCTGACCAACAACGCCATCACGAGTTTTCTTAAGTCCTTCTTTAATTTTATTAAAAAAGCCCATAATTTCTCCTTTATCAATTAGCTTTTAATCCAAGTTTTTCAGCAACTTCTGAAGTACGTAACTCAAGCAGCTTTGAGATACCCTCATCCTGCATAGTAACACCATAAAGAACATCAGCCTCTTCCATAGTACCACGTCTGTGAGTGATAAGAATAAACTGAGTGCTGTCTGTAAGGTTACGCAAATACTGAGCAAATCTGTCTACGTTTACTTCGTCTAACGCAGCCTCGATCTCGTCCATTACGCAGAACGGTGCAGGTCTTACTTTAAGAATTGCAAAGTACAGTGCAATAGCAACAAGTGCTTTCTCACCGCCAGAGAGTGCTTCGAGATGTACAACAATCTTTCCCGGTGGATGAACGATAATATCAATACCGCTTGTGAGTATATTATCAGGGTCTGAGAGCTCAAGCGAAGCAGTACCACCGCCGAAAAGCTCTTTGAAAGTAGCTGTGAAGTTCTTGTTGATTTGAGCAAATGACTCAACAAATACTTCTTTCATCTGCTTAGTAAGATCTGTAATAAGACGCTCAATCTCTTTCTTGGAGTTTTCAACGTCGTTGACCTGAGTTTTCATAAACTCGTATCGTTCAGCCACTTCTTTGTACTCTTCAATAGCTGAAACGTTAACATTACCAAGCGACTTAATCTTCTGCTTTAATTCAGCAAGTCTTGCTTTAGCCACACTGAGATCTTCGATTTCAACAGCCTGCTTTTGAGCTTCGCTGCGTGTGAGCTCATACTCATCCCAAAGTTTTGCAATAATATCATCAAACTGCTTTTGCAAGCTTAACTTACGCTCTTCAAGACGTGAGTACTCGTTAGAAGCTAACTCGCGCTCTGAGTTTTTATCACGCTCAAGCTGACGAAGATCAACAGAACGTTTCTCAAGCTCATCTCTCTGGTTATTCAGAGTTTCAATAGCAAGATTATCATCTGAAACTTTCTGTCTTAAAGCATCTATAGTCTTTTTGATATCTTCGATCTTAAGTAAAAGTCTATCGTTGTTAGAATTGATAGCTTCAATCTCAGCGTTAAGCTCCTGTACTCTGATATCCTGATTAGTACCAGATGCTTTAGCAATTTCGATCTCAGTTTTAATAGTCTCTATATCTTTCTGCTTAGTTACAATCTGGAGTCTGATGTCCTGAAGATTATTAGATAGCAGTTCTCTGTCACCTGACAAGGTGCTCATCTGTAAATCAATTTCTTCGATTTCTTTATTGTACTGCTCAAGAACAGTTTTAGCTTCTATCTGTGAAACTTTGAGAGTATCGATTTTCTCAAGTGACTGTGTTACTTCAGTTTCTATTTCAGCTACAGATGCTCTAAGGTTATTAAGCTCGTTTTCACACGCATTAAACTCGGTCTGTGTTCTGATGAGTTCCTGTTGAGCTGTAGATAAATCAGCACGTGCACCAAGAAGCTGTGCTTCACACTGAGCGTACGACTCCGCAGCTTTCACAAACTCGGTTTTGGCTTCTTCAGCATTCTTGAATAATTGATCAGCCTTTTTCTTTAGAGATGCTATCTCGGTTTCTCTGGATAAAAGACCTGATTTTTTATTCATTGAACCACCGGTAAATGAACCGCCGGCGTTGATAACCTGACCATCAAGGGTAACTACCATAAATCTGTAGCCGTACTTTTTAGCAATAGTTGATGCGCTGTTCAGATCTTCAACAATGACAATCTTGCCAAGAAGTGAAGACATAATATTCTCATACTTCTTATCACAAGAGCAAAGCTGTGACGCTACGCCGACATATCCGTAGCAATCTTCAAGACCTTTCTCATCAAGCTTTCTGCCTTTGATAGTTGTGATAGGTAAAAATGTAGCTCTGCCTGCATCGAGCTGTTTGAGCATTCTGATAGCACGCTTAGCATCTTCGTCAGTGTTAGTGACGATATTCTGCATTTTGCTACCAAGAGAAACTTCAATAGCTACATTGTATTCTGTAGGAACTTTAATAAGCTGAGATACAGGACCGCAAATGCCGGAAACTGTACCCTTCTTAGCTTCTTTCATAACGACTTTTACGCTATTGTAAAAGCCCTCATAGTTTGCTGATAAATCTTCTAAAATCTTAGCTCTACGCGCCTTTTCCTGAGCATCAAGCATCAGATTATCAGCATTAGCTTTCATTTCATCACGTTTTTGTGTACGCGATGCCATTTTAATCTCTAATCCTTTGATTGAATTAGTGATAGAATCAACTTCCTTTATGCGTTTTTCAACGCTTAAAGATAAGTCTTTGTGCATATTTTCAAGCTGCGAAAGCTGTTCTTTCTTAACTAAGCAGCTATCTTTTAATGTACTAACACGTGAATCAAGCTCTAGAATAGTAGATGCACAAGTCATATCAGTAACTCGAGCGTCAGCAGACTTAGCTGATAAAGATGCTATCTGTGCTGATAAATGCTGGAGTTGCTCACTGCTTCTGCTTGAGTCAGTATTTATGTTATTGAGCTGATCAGCTGTTTCGTCGTAAACTCTCTGAAGATCAATAATTTCAGTGTCAAGAGAAACGATCTGTCCCTCTTTGTCACTAATTTCTTGCTGAATATCTACAGTTGAGCTTTTAGCTTTCTCGATTTCAGACTGAATACGTTCGATATTCTCATTATTATGTAAAATGTCGTTCTCAGCAACAGACATTGAAGATCTGTGAAAACTGATTTCACCCTCGCTATGAGTGATAATCTGACGGATTTCTTCAGCTTTTGAGAGCAGAGCACCATTCTGCAGATAGATATTCTCTGTTTCTTCGCTGATTTCCTGGAGCTTTTTCTCAGCATCTTCGTACTGATTTTTAGCTATAGTGATTTTATCTTCATGGTCTTTTAATACTGATGATGACTTGTCTAATGTATCAAGCCACAGTGCAATCTCAAGACCACGTTTTTCACCTGCATACTCTAAAAACGCTTCAGCTTTTTTAGATTGAGTAGCAAGTGGACCAATACGATCCTCAAGCTCCGTAACAATATCACGCAGACGCACAAGGTTGTCTTCAGTATGAATAAGTTTACGCTCAGCCTCAGTCTTTCTGTATCTGTAGCGTGAGATACCCGCAGCTTCTTCGAAAATCTCGCGTCTGTCTTCGCTTTTAGATGCAACGATAGAGTCGATTTTACCCTGACTGATCATAGAGTAACCGTCACGACCAAGACCAGTATCCATAAATAGCTCGTGAATATCCTTAAGTCTAACCGATGCTTTGTTAATAAGATACTCACTATCACCACTACGATAATAGCGTCTTGTTACAGCTACTTCATCGCCATTAAACGGCAAAAATCTGTCTTTGTTATCAATAGTTAATGTAACCTCAGCATAGCCCTGTCGTTTTCTTGTGTCAGTACCGTTGAATACAACGTCTTCCATCTTAGAACAACGTAACGACTTAGGCGCTTGTTCACCAAGCACCCAACGGATAGCATCACTGATATTACTCTTACCTGAGCCGTTAGGACCAACAACAGAAGTGATACCTGTGTCAAATTTTAATTTAGTTTTGTCAGGAAAAGTCTTAAAGCCTTGCAGCTCAAGTGATTTTAAGAGCATATTTTACCCCTCGTAATTTATGACAATATCCATTTCCTTTACAGATTTGTCTTGTAAAATTTTAATATTATATCCTAAATCTTTAAGTTTAGTAAGATTTACTTTTTTGTTTCCGATTAGTTTTGATATACAGCTTGGATTAATATGTACTGTGATTTCTTTAATTTTATCTATACCATTCAACATAGCAGTTAGCTTATCAAATAGTATTTTACTTTCGCACAGTTCTCTGAAAGCTGGATGATACGGACCAGCAACCATATCGCAAGAAAGACTATCACTGTGATGTAGTCCTAATCTGATAACCTGAATCTGAGCTTCATTAAACATCAATAGAAGCTTAGAACAAATATCTACAGAAGATTCTAAATCTACAGCCAGATATTCACCGTTGTTATACAGTCTTTCAAGTTCAGTGTGCTTCATAACTATAGTCGGATAGATTCTGACAGTATCAGGATTAATCTCGATGAATCTCTTCGCAGTTTCGATGTCTTTTTCAGCATTGCTCATATATAGCCCTGTCATCATCTGTAATCCTAGCGAAAAACCGTAGTCTTTAATTAGCTTAGATGCATTATAAACATCAGTAGAGCTATGTCCCCTGTTATTAGCTGTCAACACATAATCATCCATAGACTGAGCACCAAGCTCAATAGATGTTACTTTGTAAGCTTTAAGTATCAACAAGACTTCTTCGTCAATACAATCAGGTCTAGTTGAGATACGTATACCTTTGAATTTATCAATATACGGCACTGTCGCATCAAGCAAAGATAACATATACTTTCTATCAATAGCAGTAAAACTACCACCGAAGAAAGCAATCTCAGCGTTAACGCTATTTTCTTTTAAGGAATTAAGTGCGGTTTCAATAGCGAATTTAACATCATCACCATTCGGTTGATATGCTTGTCCTACTATACTACGCTGATTACAGAAAGAGCATTGATGAGGGCATCCGTTATGCGGTACAAAAATCGCTACATTTGAGTGTTTAATAGCCCATCAACTCCAAAGCTTCTCTGGCAGCCTGCTGTTCAGCTTCTTTTTTGCTTTTTCCGCCACCGCGACCGATAACATTACTGTTAAGGTGAACTTCGACTTTAAAGTGCTTATCGTGGTCAGGACCGCTTGAAGACACCAGAATATACTCGAGCTTTTCACCCGGATTTTTCTGGATAATCTCCTGCAAAGATGTCTTGTAGTCTTTAAATGAAATAGACTTTCTATGCTCAATTTCAGGCACTACAAATCTCAGAATATGCTTTTTAGCTGGTTCTATACCACCATCAAGGTATATAGCCGCAATAATAGCTTCAAAAGCGTCTGACAGGATTGATGCGCGCTTTGCACCACCGTTTCTTTTTTCGCCGTGACTCAAAAGCAGAAATTTACCAAGCTCCATCTGGTTTGCAAACTTATGTAAGCTTTTTTCACAAACCAAAGAAGCTCTCAGCTTTGTAAGCTCACCCTCAGGTAACTTAGGACAGTTAGCAAAAATGTAATCAGACACAACAATAGAAAGCACTGCATCGCCTAAAAACTCAAGACGTTCGTTACACTTCAACTTTCTGTGCTGTTCATTAGCATAAGAAGAGTGTGTCAGCGCTTCTTTTAATAAATCTATGTTATTGAATTTATATCCTAATATCTTTTGAAGCTCATCCATCGGATGTTTATTCTCCTTCGTCAAAATCCTTTAATGATGCTGTGATTTCAGCAATCAGGTTAGTCTCTGCGTACTCTTTAGTTAATCTAATAGCGTTTTTGAATGTATTAGCATTCGCACTACCGTGAGCTTTAAACACAGGCTTTGTACAACCAACAATCGGCGCACCGCCATACTCTTTGTAGTCGATAGTTTTCTTCATTTCTTTGAAATCTTTAAGTATCATCGAAGCAGCAAGCTTAGTTTTCAGGTTCTTTGTAAATACACCTTTGATTTTACCCATAAGAGCTTCTGCAACACCCTCATAAGTCTTGAGCATCATATTGCCTGTAAAACCATCAGCTACGCATACATCGCAGCAGCCAATTGGGAAATCTCTGCCTTCAACATTACCAATGAAGTTAAGCTTGGATTCTTTTAATAACTCATATGTCTTCTGCTGTAATTCGCCGCCTTTGTGTTCTTCAGTGCCGACATTAGCAAGACCAACAGTAGGGTTTTCTATACCCATAACTTTGTTCATATAGATTGCACCCATAGTTGCAAACTGTACGAGCATTTGAGGCTTACATTCTACGTTAGCACCGCTATCTACAAGCATAGTAAAACCATTTAATGTAGGAATAACAGGAGCAAAAGCAGGTCTCTTGATACCTTTGATACGTTTAACAATCAATGTAGCACCAACGCAGAGTGCACCACTGCTACCAGCAGAAATGAAAGCATCACCCTCACCATCGCGTAAAAGCTGAAGACCAACAGCCATAGAGCTGTCTTTCTTGCTTTTCACAACTTCTGTACCAGGCTCATTCT
>JAUMXP010000236.1 GCA_030529125.1 Eubacteriales bacterium
AACCGCTTAATAACTTCGGCGGTTCTGCTCCAAAATGAGACTTCTTTGACCGTTCCTGCTGTCTTACACCAACCGACAGCTCTCTGAAAAGAACCTTGGACAAAGAATAATTTCTTCATCGCATTTAGTAAAAAAAGATTGTTACTAATATATCACAAGAATTTTGATAAGTCAATAAATTAAAATCAATTTTTTCACTTTGACGATAACAGCCTGAAATCACGTTTGTCCGTATGTAAAAATTGCTAAAAGAAAGGCTCCCTTAATGGGAGCCTTAAAGTGTTATTGGCTTAAAAATCAGTGATAATCTTTGCTACAAGACGCTGAATCATCGTTGCATCTATAACAGCAACCTGACCATCTTTGCTTACATCTGCACTAGAAAGCGCTCCATCAGTGAGCTCTGTGATTTTAGCTACATGGCGCTGTATTATAGTTGCATCCGTGATCGTAATTTCGCCATCTCCATTTACATCACCGAGTTTTGAAAGTGCAGGAATAATCTCCTGTGGTATAAGCACATAATCGCATTTGGAGCATCCTATGCCGTCTGTAAGTCCTTCTTCGACATTTGTAGCAGGTTTGCCCTGCAGAACAACATAATCGTGTCCAAGCGCCTCAACTACTGTCTGCTCAACTACAACCTCACCGCACGATGTACAGCTGTAGCTGTCAGTCAGACCTGTGTTCTCACAATCAGGCTCTACCGCATTGTTATCGCATACTGTATTGTGTTCGAGCTTATCGATAACTTCTACTGCTACGTACACTTCACCGCAGCTGTTGCATATTGAACCCATTGTGTTACCTTCTGTCTTACAGGTAGGTGCAACAGCAGGAACAATAATCGGCTTGTGTGGCAATTTTTCGATCACTTCTTGTGGTGTAAAAACAAATGCGCAATACTCACAATAAGAGCCATCTGTCAGGCCCTCGCTCGCACAGGTTGGGGAACAACCTTCAATAGTTATTACACTATGGTCTACGCTGTCAAGCTCACACAAAGGCTTGAACTCGTATTTGTTTTCTTTTACTATATCCGCTATATCGTGATATCCATAAACTACAATTTTCTCAGGGAAGGAGTTTTCGCCTATGCTTAAGTCCTTAGTATAGATAATAGCTGTCAAAAGGTTTGTGCATTCTGAAAACGCATTAGCACCTATGGTAGTTACTGCATAGGTCTTCTCACCCTTTTCTTTAACAGCAGGTATCTCTACGCTCTCAACAAACGGTGCACAGCCTATAACCGTAGCCGATAAGTTTTCTTCGTCATAGCTGTACTTCAAAACTTCTTTGTCTTTATATTGCCAGTTTGCATTTACAAGGTAATCATTATTTGTTTCGATTTGGATCGACTGAGCCTCTGCCCATGAACCATCATAATATACATCTTTAAGATACTCACAATAGCCAAAAGCGTACTTGCTGATATTAGCTATGCTTACAGGCATTGTAACACTGCTTAGAGCCGTGCAACCGTAAAACGCATAAGTCCCTATGCTCTCTACGCCATTTTCAATAGTAACACTTTCTAAGCCTGAGCAATATTCAAACGCATAGCTACCTATATTTTTCACAGTATCAGGAATGGTAACATTCTTCAAAAGGATACAACGATAAAAAGCATTATTCCCTATACTTGCCAAAGAAGCAGGAAATGATATATCAGACAAGTTTTCACACAAGTAAAAAGCCGACT
>JAUMXP010000086.1 GCA_030529125.1 Eubacteriales bacterium
TCTTCTGCCTGTACCGTAAAAATATGGTGCCTTATCGTACATTTAAACTGCCTCCTTTCTTACATTTCGAACATCTCAGGCTTCTGAGCCTCATGAACGTGCTCTGAACCTGCGAAAAGTCTTAATCTGAGCATAGCTGCTCTGCCGATAGTGTTAGAAGGAATCATACCCTTAACTGCAAGCTCCATAGCCTTCTCAGGACGAGTAGCCATAAGTGTTGAGTAAACTGTTTCCTTCATGTGGCCGACATAACCTGTATGACGGTACCATTTTTTCTGTTCGAGTTTTTTACCTGTAAGAACTGCGTCTTTACAGTTGATGATGATAACGTGGTCGCCGCAATCAACGTGTGGTGTGAATGTTGCCTTGTGCTTACCTCTTAAGAGAACAGCAGCCTGAGCAGCTACTCTACCGAGTGGTTTGCCAGCAGCATCAATGATGTACCACTTGCGCTCAACCTCGCCTTTTTTAGCCATAAAAGTTGACATAGCGATTCCTCCAAATTAATATATTTCATTTGTGCCTAGTGATAATACCATTAATAAATACTAAAGTCAACACTTTTTCAAAACTTTTTTAATTTACAACTACACTTGCTTTGAAATGCTCCGTTTTTCTTTAAAATGCTCGCTTATTCTAAATCGCTATTTTTAAAATTTACGAAGCAATTTTAGCAAAAAACGTAGATTTTATGCTATTTTCCATCGAAATGCTGAAGATGCTTTTAATTATAAATGGTAGTATTCATTATTAGTTAACACATTGTTCACTCGAATTTACAAAATTCTTCATATTCAGGTGGTATGATTAATACAGATAAAACGAGGAGGTGATAAGATGATTCCAAAGAAGAAGCCGTCTGTACTTGTGTGTGTAACCGGTCAGTACGACTGCGACCGCATAATTAACGCAGGTTTTGAGAAAGCAGTAGATGAAAATCTCGAGCTTCATGTTTTTTGTGTACATAAACCTATTAGTAATGTGTCGCTCTTGTCTGATGAAATCGAGTATCTGTACCAGACTTCAAAAAGCCTCGGAGGTGATATGACTATCGCGTTTAACAACGACGCACCAAAAACCGCAGCCGACTTCGCAAAAAAGATCAATGCAAAGTTCATTTACACAGGTATGCCTGATGACAGACCGTATGGTTTTGTAGACACTGTGCAAAAACTTTTGCCTGAATCTAAATTAATTATGGTAACAAAAGATGGTGAGCAACTGCTGTATTCTTCAGCATACGCAGTGAAAGCCACCGCATAAAATGTCAATATTCTGAACGCGGAATAAACCGCAAAAATAAAATTTAAAATCTATATTAATAGTTTGCATAACGAGTCTGAGTGTGTCGCTTAGGCTCGTTTGTTTTTTAGTACAAAAATTTATAAAAAGGGTTTTACATACTATATTTTTGTGATATACTCTATTTATACAAATTTTGTGAGGTGTATACATATGAATTATAGAGTAGGTATTGATTTAGGCGGCACTAATATAGTTGCAGGTGTAGTCAACGATAAGTACGAAATCGTTGCCAGAGCAGAATGTAAAACTGCTATTCCGCGTCCTGAGTCAGATGTATGTGATTCTATGGCTACTATTGTTAAAGAAGCTGTGAAGAAAGCAAAACTCAAGATGGATGATATTGATTATATCGGAATCGGTGTACCTGGTGCGGTTAATCCTGACACAGGTATAGTTGAAACTTGTCCTAACCTGCTCTTTAAGAACTGGGACATCAGAAAAATGATGAACGACAGATTAGGCAAATACATCAAAATCGAAAACGATGCTAACGCAGCTGCACTGGGCGAATTTTTAGCAGGCTCAGCTAAAGGCTGCAGAAACGCTGTTGCTATTACTTTAGGCACTGGTGTTGGCGGCGGTATTGTTATTGACGGCAAGATTTACTCCGGCTCTAACTACGCAGGCGCAGAGCTTGGCCACATGGTTATCGTAAAAGACGGTAAAGAATGCGGTTGTGGTCGTAAAGGCTGCTGGGAAGCATACGCATCAGCTACAGCACTCATCAATATGACTAAAGATGCTATCCGCAATGAAAAACCTGAGTTCTCATATATGCTTAACCTCTGCGAAGGTGACATTAATAATGTAAATGGTAAAACACCATTTGATGCTATGATGGCAGGCGACCCTACAGGTCAAGCAGTAGTCGATGAATACATCAGCTATCTCGCATGCGGTATAGTTAATGTTATCAATATCTTCCAGCCTGACGTACTTTGTATCGGTGGCGGTGTAAGCAAGCAGGGCGACAATCTCCTAAATCCTGTTCGTGCTATTGTTGAAGCAGAGCGCATCACAAAGCATAACGATAAGCAGACATACATCTGCGCTGCAACACTTGGCAACGACGCAGGCATCATCGGTGCCGCTATGTTATAAGAAGCGCCGAGCGTTCGAGCCTTACAAATCTCGAGGTGATCGAGGTCGCGCGGTTAAAAAATCAAAGAGCTAATTTATTCTTTGATTTTCAGCAAGTGACTGAGGAACAGTGGAGATTTGAAAGAGATGCGAGAACGAGCGAGGCGTGACATCGCTGTCGCAGACCCATAAGCGTTCGAGCCTTACAAATCTCAAACACGTATAATTTTAATAGTCTTAGGGAGGGTTAATATCCCTCCCTTTTTGATTTTGCTAACCTAAAAAGATAAATTTTTAAATATTCAGCGAATATTTTCTTATTTTTTGCAAAAAGTATTTATAAAAAACTTGACAAACTAAAAAAGTTATAATATAATAACCCTTGCTATTTGATTAGCTCACACACGGCGGAATAGCTCAGTTGGCTAGAGCATTCGGTTCATACCCGAAGTGTCGTAGGTTCAAGTCCTATTTCCGCTACCAGATGGCCCGGTGGTCAAGCGGTTAAGACACCGCCCTTTCACGGCGGTAACACGAGTTCGATTCTCGTCCGGGTCACCACAGAGACCCCTGCAATAGCAGGGGTTTTTATTAATAACCGCCGGTGTGGTGGAATAGGCAGACACAAGGGACTTAAAATCCCTCGATCATTGCGATCGTACCGGTTCAAGTCCGGTCACCGGCACCAGAAAAAACTCCTTGAGAAATCTCAAGGAGTTTTTTCAATGATATCCGTTTCTGTCGGAACGGGTGATATATCTTCGATATGATATCGCTCTGCGAGCGATGATATATGCCTTCGGCATATGAGGGAACGGATATTATATCATGCTTGCGAAGCAAGTATATCCTATCGCGACAGCGATATATCATTGAAAAACATAACATTTATGATATAATTTGTTCCATAAATAAGAATTTGCAAGTTCTTTGCTAACCAATAGCAACCCATATTTTTCATTTTGCAACCTGTAATTGGTTCGAAATTGTAACATGATGTATTACAATTTCATCATCAACAGCAAGGAGGTTATACCACATGGCAGTAGGTGATAAAATAGCGAAACTACGCAGAGAACAAAACTTAACGCAAGAGCAATTTGCAGATATGTTGAAGGTATCACGGCAATCTGTATCAAAATGGGAACTGGATATTACATACCCAGATACAGAGAAACTGATTAGAATTAGCAAAATATTCAATTGTTCACTGGATTATCTCTTGAAGGACGAGGTGGAGCGAATGGATAATAATATTGCTACAGCAAACGAAGAATTAAAAGAGAATAAGATTCGCGCTGGAGTACTGACATATTTATCCTTCCCTCCATTTTTTGGATGGATTGTGGGGATAATTTCCCTTAAATTTCAAAGGGACCACATGAAAAACAAAGTGCAAATCGCTTTGACAATTTTAGGGATGCTATTCTCCTTAATTTTTACAGGGGCAATGATTGCAGGATTTTTGTTCGAATTATAAGATACTTGAAACTCAGAAATTCCAGTTTAACGGAGTGACAAATTCCAATTTATCGAACGGAACAGTTGCGCTACTTTTACTTACTCTTACCTCGATTCTGCTCCGTTTGGTTACTCTTTCGCATAAAAAGACAGATACCAAAATGTATCTGTCTTTTTATTTTTTCTTCCTTTACTTTACAAAATTGCAGAAGTATAATTATAGTATAAAGATTTAGGAGATGACATATATGAAAAAACTTAGAAGTTTAATCTCTTTATTACTAGTACTCATTTTACTGTTGTCTGCTTTATTAGTTGCACCAACAGCTAATGCTGCAGGCGTAACCGTAAAACTTGACGCTACATGTCGTTATGACTACGCTTTCGAAATACTTGACAGAGTCAACAAACTGCGTAGCGATAGCGGTGTCGGCACACTAAAAATGAATGAAACTCTGCTTAACAACGCTATGCAGCGTGCTGCGGAGATTGCCGTAAAGTATGACCACACAAGACCTGACGGCTCCACATGCTTTACTATCAACAGCAAAATCAATGCTGAAAACATCACTTTCACATACGTAACTCCTGCAAAAGCTATGAAAAGCTGGACTACTTCTTCTGCTCATCTTGCTAATATGATGAACAAAGATTTCAAATCTATGGGTGTTGGTTGCGTTGTACAGGGTGGTACATACTACTGGGTTCAGGTTTTCAGCAAAAGTAATCTGACTAAACTCTCTACTATTCCTGAAAATGTAGACAAAACCTTCAATGTTTCTTTAGGTTCAAAGAAATATACGTATTCTTTATCATTACCAAGCACAATCTATATCACTGATACAGAAGGCCTAGATGTACTTGGCAAAAATCCGCTGACTAACGATACTTACTTTAATATTGATGGTAGCAATTTCACCCTAACAAGTAGCAACGAAGATGTAATATCACTTGACGGTACTACTGCCACAGCTCTCAGCGAGGGCACATCTACAATTACTGCCAAAGGCTCAGTCGGCTCAGTATCTCTGAAAGTCAAAGTTGTAGAGTACGGAAAGGGTCAAAGTCACCAGTGTGGTGACAACGTCACATGGGAGTATAACAACAGAACTCTCACCTTCACAGGAACAGGTGATATGTACGACTACTCTGCTACTCGTAATGATAAAAATGACGTAATAAGCTCTGATGTTCCTTGGGCTGACGGTGTTAATCATGTCAAAAAGATTGTTGTAGGCGATGGTATCACTTCCATTGGTAACTCCTCTTTTGCATGTTTTAATAAACTCACTGACGTTGAGTTACCTGACACACTCACTAAAATAGGCGACACTGCATTTGCAAGTTGCGCTATACTTAGCAATATCTCAATTCCTGATAATGTCACTACTATAGGCGAAGAATGTTTCGTTAAGTGTCCTGCGCTTACTTCTGTTCACCTTTCAAACAGTCTTGAATCTATTTCTCCTAAAATGTTCTTCTCTTGTCGCGCACTTGAAAGTGTTAATCTCCCTGATTCGCTCAAAAGCATTAAGAAGAACGCTTTCGGATACTGTACCGAGCTCACAGATTTCCCTCTACCGCAGAACCTGACGTTTATCGACGAATATGCTTTTTACGGATGTGAAGGATTTACTGAACTCACTATTCCATATATAGTAGAGTCTTTAAACCAGAAGACGTTCAATGATTGCAAATCGCTCAAAAAGCTGACTATACTCAATCCAACTCTCTCTTTCACTGAGAAAGAAATGCTGTTGAATGTGCCAAGCACGCTGACTGTTTATGGATACAAAAACAGCTCTGCAGAAAAATTCTGTAAGGAAAAGAAGATCAATTTTGTTGAGCTCGAAGGCTTTGACCTTACAGTAACAGCTGAAGGCTACAGCACAGCTCATACAGGCGAAGCTATTACAGACAATCCTTCCTTTTCTGTTAGTGAAACGGATGACTTTGTTGTCAGATACTCAAAAGGTGATACATTCAACTACGCTGATTGTTTTAGTAGCATTGAAGAGCTCGGTCATTTCTATAGAAACCACGTTGACTATTACAGCAAGATCCCTAACTATCTCATAGATAAAGGCGAATATACTATTAGCTATTGTGTTTACGCGCGTGGCTCTAACCCAAGCTACGGCACTATGACTATTAACATCATAGATTGCCTGAGAGGAGATACTGACGGTGACGGAGAAATCTCCGTTTTAGATGCTTCGATTATTCAATTATTCCTTGTTGGTAAGAAAAATTTAGAAGGCAATGCCACTATCGCTGCAGATTTTGATGAAGACGGAGATATCTCAGTTCTTGACGCTTCTGCCATCCAGTTATGGTTAGTTGGCAAGCTTTAATATAGAATATATTATTAAAAAGTTGCATATTTTGAAAATATGTGATAATATATATCTATCATATTTGAGGAGGTAATTTAATATGAACGAAAACAATATGAACACACCAACAAACAACGAAGCTCCTGCTTATGCTCAGCAGCCAGCTCCACAGGCTCCAGTTTATGCACAGGCTCCTGTATACGCTGCTCCACAGCCAGTAGCTCAGGGTCCAAAAGTATTCAGAATTTTTGGTCTTATCAGCTTTATCTTAGGCTTTGTTGATCTTGCTTTTTCATTTATTCCTTACTTCGGATTTATTTCACTTGGATTATCTGTTGTAGGTATCGTTTTTGGTATCTTAGGTATGAGACACCCTGCTATGAAGGGCAAGGCTCTTGCTGGTATGATCTGCAACATCGTAGCTTTAGTATTAACCCTCATATTTACATATGGTGTATACTACGATCTTTATTTCTTAACTTCTTTAGCTTATAGTTTCTACTAATCCATTGCGAACAGCCACGCATACTAGCGTGGCTGTTTTTTATGCCCTAAAATATTGAAAAGTAAATTTAATCAATTATCGTTGAATAATCATCATATATATGGTAATATGTAGATATAAATTCTAGGAGGTCTTATTATGGACGAAAGAAACCCATACGCACCACAAGAACAGGTGCCAGCACAGCCAGATACACAGCCTGCGTCATCTAATCAGGCTCCTGCATATTCACAGCCTGTATATGGGGCTCCGGTATATACTGCTCCTCCGGTAAACAACCAGCCACCATATTATGCTCCAGCATATCAGCAGCCAACACCTAC
>JAUMXP010000237.1 GCA_030529125.1 Eubacteriales bacterium
TATTTTACTCGTAATGAAACTAAATATGAAATGAAAATACCCATCTGCAAAAGTGCAGATGGGTGTTTTTTATAGTTTTGAGTAAATGTTCAGAATATTATCATACATAAAGCCACCTGTACAAAAACCCAGCAGTATGTATTTGTCGTTTAGTTTCAAGTAGCATTTTTTAGCTTTTTCTGACACAAACGATGTTTTATCTGTATCTACAGGTAATGAGCTGTCAAAATATATTGTATCAAGCTCGCTGCAACCTTTGAATACATTTTCTTCTAATGTAGTTATTGTTGATGGAATCAATACGCTGTGCATTGCAGTGTTGTCAGCGAAAGCTTCTTTCTTTATAGTAGTAACTTTACCCGCAGTTTCAGGGAAGACAACATCGTTATCGTTGCCTGAATATTTAATCAGAGCTTTCTCGTCTTTAGAAAATTCAAAAGCTGATTGCCACGTAGCAGTGAAAGTAACAGAATAGTCGTATGTCAGCTTCGATACTTTTTCTTCATCGGTGAATATATATGCTTTTGCTACATCTTTTTCTTTGAGCCATTTAGGTTCTTTCTGCTTTTTAGCGTAGCCGAATATCTTGTTGTCATATTCACGCTTTGCTGTCCACCCTGCAAAGGTATAACCCTGTTTTGACATAGTGCATTTATCAAGCGTATGGGTGTCATTATATCCTACGATTTCGCTATACATAAATCCGTCGCCGTCACCTGGATCATAATAGATATAGTAGTTCTCACTAATCCAGAAAGCAGTAGCGGTTATGTTACCCAGTGCTGTGGTTTTGCTGATGTTAGCTTTGTCCTTGTATGGGGTGTATTCGCACACTTCGCTTTCTTTGAGCCATGTGCTTTCATCGTACGGAGTTTTCTTGCCGTAGTATTTTTTATATCCGTCGCGTTTCATTATCCAACCGCCAAAGATGTATCCTTCTTTTTCAAAGGTACACTGGGGTAGCTTCTTTTCTTTTCCATATTTTACGTTGATGCTCTTCATCTCACCATCTGCACCGTTAGGATCAAACTTTACTTTGAATTTGATTGCAGTATCTTTATTGATGCCAATTCTGTAGACATAGTTTCCATAGTAATGCAGTGTAATGAAGAATGCATTGTTAATGTGAAATATGTTCTCGATTTCCATATTTTTATCTACAGTGATAGTGTCAACTTTTTTGCCTGCCCAGTTATAAACAACTATAAGATTATCTTTTGTACTGCTCTGTGCACAATAAATGTATTTATTATCGCAGTCAATACCTTGGCGCAAATATCCGCTGTTATATCCCTTGATTTTCTTAACCAGCTTGAACTTGCTGTTGAGGATAGCAAAGTTGTACGTGCCGGCAAGACCTACAACGTATTGGTTCTTTTCATCGTTGTAGGCTATAGAATAAATTTTATATTTAATTTTTTTAGTACCTGTTATTTTTAGAGTATCAGGGTCTAAAAAAGTAAGTGTTTTGTAGTCAGGAGCATGGTTAGCTACAATAATTTTATCAGTATCTTTGTTGTATGTCATGTCATTGGCATGACCAATACTCAGGGTGGCGCTTTTTTTCTTAAGATTCCAAGTGCTCGCGTTGTACTTTAATATTGTGGTTTTACCGTTATTGTTTACTGCGAAGTACGCATATTTGCCGTCAGTACAAGCACCCTGTGTAGTCGCAGAATCTGTG
>JAUMXP010000087.1 GCA_030529125.1 Eubacteriales bacterium
AGTTGCCATTTGTAGATTGGCTTTACAGCTTTTTCTTACAGCCGTATGGTCTTTTAATATTTATTTTGATAATTGTCGCGCTTTTTGGTTTTGAAATTATCTCGCTGATTATCTCTTATAAGAAGGATAGATACGATGAACTTGAAGCTGAAGAAATGAGACAGTACGAAGAATTTAAAGCTAAAATGATTGATGTAGAACCGGTTGACGAAAAAGAAGAATAATTATAATTTACAGCCCGATTTTTTCGGGCTGTTTTTTTGCACTTTTTTAAGTATTTTTTCCTTTGATTTTCTTTATAGTAATATATATTACAACAAATTGTGATAGAATCCTTTTATATAGTCTATATATTGGGTTAGTATGTGAAATAATATCTATTTAAAGGTAGGTGAGATTATGGCTAAGGAAAATGTACACAAAGATCATCGCTCTCGTGTGAGAAAGAAATATCTTGAGAATGGTCTTGATAGCTTTGAAATGCATGAAGCTTTAGAGTTTTTGCTGTTCTATTGTGTACCATATAAAAACACAAGTGTTTTAGCTCATAATCTTCTCAATGCTTTCGGATCACTATCTGCTGTGTTTGATGCGCCATATGATGCACTATGCGAATTTGGACTTACCGAAACACAGGCTACTATGCTCAAACTTATGCCTGATATTGCTCGCTTATATATTGATGATAAGCACAACAATTACGAGAAAGTATTCGATTATGACCAAGCACCAGATTTGATTTTACGCAAATTTATAGGCAGAGAGAACGAGCAGGTATTATTAATTTTGCTTGATGCAAAAGGTAAAGAAGTCTTTTGCGGCATTGTATCTAAAGGCTCACTTAACGACACATCGATGCCAATACGCAAGATTGTTGATTTTGCATTGCGATTTAACGCTAAGTCAGCTATTTTAGCACATAACCACCCTAGCGGTGTTGCTTTACCATCGCGTGATGATTTAGAAACAACAGCTCATGTCAAAAGCGCCCTTAACTTAATCGGTGTCAGATTGCTAGACCACTTTATTGTCGCTGATAATGAATGTGTTTCTCTTGCACAGAGCAGAATATCTTCTGAATTATTTGACATTTACAATGATTAATAACCCTACAATCCTCGGAGGAATCTTATGAAGAACTATAAATGTACATTTGTTGTCTTAGTAGATAACTACAATGGCTTATTTGAGTTTACACGCAACTTCAAAACCCGTATTCTCAAGAAAAGTTATGTTCAGACTATTATAGTTAATCGCAGTAGTATGGTTGACAGAGACGCTGAAAGCGTAAATCAGTTTATGAACAAGAACGGTTTTGAGTATTTTGAGATGCCATGCGGCTCATCTATCCCACAGTGCTATAACAGTGTTATGGATAAAATCAGCGGTGAGTACGTCTGCTTTACTAACCAATACTGTATATATGACGACTTATCACTTATAGCTTTGAAGAAGGCTAGCAAAAAGCACCCTGATGCTAATCTCGTTTCACTTAATTATAAGAAAAAGAATCCTGACCTTAATATCCACATCAAACGTTATAACTTTGAAATGACTTACTCTGATATTAATGACAGAGAGTTACTCTTATCTTTCTTGCCAGCTGTGTTTGTAAAAACAAGTTTTATTGGTGATACAAGATTTGCTGATGTCTGTGAGGAAGAGGCAGCGACATTGTTCCTTATGTCATTGTGGAAGAAAGACAGCAAAGCAGTATTGTTTGAAAAGACCTTCTGTAGATTTGACAGCAACTATATTTCACTTGATTCTTCTACTTACTACGGCTGTGAGAATAAAGAATTTTATATCAACTCACTGAAAGATATTTATCTTAAATTCATTCACTCATATACAGATAATGGGTTAAAAGTGCCTAATTGGCTAGTTCGCCTTTCTTATTACAGACTGTATTTTAAGTTCTATACTAATTTTAACGTAAGAAACAAATTCTTACTTAATGATGATGAGATCAATGAATTCTTCAGCCTTTCTCGTGATCTTTTACAGTACATTCCTGATGAATTGATACTAGATAATTCTGGATTTGAGCAGTATATTCCTCCGTTTGACCTTAGAGTGTTATTTACACATATTAAGTACGACGGTGATGTAGAAAAGCTTAAGTATTCATTCTCTCACGATGAAGAGCATATGTATTTCCATCGCTTAGGCTGTACTTACGATTTATCATTACACAGAAAACTTACAGTTCGAGCTTTTAACTTCAGAAAAGACCATTTTTCGATTGACCTCAGATTTTTTACCCGTCTGCTTTATGATTATAATAATGATGTTATTACAGTAAAATTCAACGGCAAAGAGTATCCTTGCAAGAAGAACGACATCTACTATCTTGATAAAGTTTTCGGCGTATCTATCGCAAGCTCATACACATTTTCTGTTGATATTCCTGTTGAGGAGTTCTTACAGGATGGTTCAACTATCGAGTTCTTTATTACACTTGATGGAAAAACCCAGAGAATGGAACTTGAGTTTTATCGACCACCTTCAAAGCTTAATACACTATGTCCTCATTCATACTGGATGATGATGAATAATCTTGCACTTGTTTATGAAGACAAGATGCTCAAAGTTAAGCATTTCACAGAAGCTCAGCATAAAAAACGTGAGAAGCAATTTGTAAAAGAAGCAAAGCGTGCTGTGTTTAACGTGACTCTCGGTATTAAAACAAAAATCGAGAATGTTATCAATATGAAAAAACTCAGAAAAGCTTACTTCAAGCGTAAAAATGAGTTTAAAGACAGACGCATCTGGATTTTCTTTGATAAGCTTTATAAAGCAGGAGATAACGGCGAATATGCTTTCAGACACGCTATGCAGCGTAATGATAATATTGAGTGCTACTATGTTATCAATGAGGACTCGCTTGATTATCCTAGATTAAAGAAAGAGTTTCCAAATAATCTCTTGATTTATAATACTTTAGAGTGTCAGCTGTATTCTCTCATGGCTGAGAATATCATGGCAACTCACCCTGATATTATCGAGTTCTGTAGTATTAATCCTAAACTTGCAACTGTTGTCAAGGACCTCTATAATCCTAACCTTATTTGTATTGCACATGGTATCACAATTCAGAAAAACGCTGATTATCAGAACCGCCTTTTTGATAATACTATGTTCTATACAACAAGCTCTAAGTATGAGGTCGAACACATCAGAAAACCTGTTTACGGTTATCGTGAAGATGAGGTAGCATTAACCGGTCTTGCTCGTTTTGACGGATTAAAGAATAACGACCAGAAGCAGATCCTCATAACTCCTACATGGCGTCGTAATCTTGTGGGTACTGCGCAGCGTAACTCAACTCGTGAGTATTCTGATGCATTCAAAAAGACAAGCTACTACCAGATATATAACAGCCTTATCAATGATTCTCGTATTATTGAAGTTGCTAAAGAGAAAGGATATAAGATCATATTCTTGCTTCATCCTGCTATGAGTGCTCAGATCGACGACTACGATAGAAATGATTATGTTGAGCTTATTCAGGCTAGTGGTGATTTGAATTACGAGAAGATTCTGACTGAATCAAGTCTTATGGTTACCGATTATTCAGGTATCCATTATGACTTTGGTTATATGAGAAAGCCGATTGTATATTATCAGCCAAAAGAAGTTCCGATGCGTTTCGAAGAAGGTGCGATGAAGTTCTCTACTATGGGCTTCGGACCTCAGTGCACAGAGTATGAAGAAGCAGTATCACATATCTGTGAGTTTATGAGAAACGAGTGCAAAATGCCTGAAGAATATAAAAAGCGTGCTGATGATTTCTTTGCATTTGATGATTTCAACAGCTGTGAACGTATTTACGACGCAGTGTTAAAATGGACAAACGAGAGGAAAAAGTATGAAATTAAGTAAATTCAGACCTTTATTTTTTTCAGATATCAGTAAATTCAAAGGTGAGATTTACGGTATCAG
This sequence comes from Eubacteriales bacterium, assembly GCA_030529125.1. Lineage (GTDB taxonomy): Bacteria > Bacillota > Clostridia > Oscillospirales > Acutalibacteraceae > Ruminococcoides. Next base: position 3,946 of record JAUMXP010000087.1, read on the forward strand.
TATTTTGTGGATTATGCTTTTCCACGCTATCGCTATACTAAAGCTACACTATGATTTTGGGTTAACAATCTTAAAACCACTTGATAAACTTATAGGATATGGAAATATGGGTGTAGAAGTATTCCTGTTTTGTTCAGGTATCTTTCTGTATTTCTCATACCACAGGAATAAGGATCCACATATATTCATCAAAAAGCGGCTGTCACGTCTTTTCTGGCCGGTAGTGTTAATCACCGGTTTATATTGGGTGTATAAATTCTTAATTGCTACTACAGACGTATCGCTGTTTCTCGGCAAGATGACTATGATGGACTTCTGGTTTTCAGGTGACCAGCAGATATGGTTTGTAGCGTGCATTTTAGTTTGTTATGTGGTCTATCCATATATATACGGATTTTTGTTTGAGAGCAAATTTCTCAACGGCTTTTTAAGACTTGCTATTTTAGTCGCTATGACAGCATTGTTGACACTGTTAGTAAAGTCGAATTATCCTGAGATTTATAGCAATATTGAGATAGGTCTTACCAGATTTCCTGTCTTTTTCATAGGCTGTTTTTTCGGTAAACTCGTATATGATAAGAAAACACTACCGTGGTTTTTCTATCTTATTTGCTTAGCTTTGGTAATCGGTACATTTGTTGTGTTAGAGCTCGAAGTGTTTAAGGGTGTTTGGCGCAGATGGTTTTATATGGTTGGCGGTATTCCGTTGACATTTGTTATTGTATGGATTCTTAATTTATTAAAATGCAAACCTCTCAACAAGTTCTTTGCATTTTTCGGTACAATATCGCTTAACCTGTATGTATCGCACATCATGGTTATTCATATTTACAAGCTCACACCGTTTGTTGAGAGCAAGCGTTTGTTGCATTATCTGGTACTTATGGTGATTGCTGTAGCGATTGCGTATGTCGCAGAGCTACTTATCAGATTAATCACTAAACCAAGGAAAAAGAAAATTAAAGAATAATATTATTTTGAAAGGAGCGTATCTGTATGGAGAATAAGTTCAAACTTGTATCTGAATATAAGCCGTTTGGCGATCAGCCACAGGCGATAGATACGCTCGTTAATTCATTAAACAGCGGACATAAGGAGCAAACACTACTGGGTGTTACAGGTTCAGGTAAAACCTTTACCATGGCTAACATCATCGAAAAGATGAACAGACCTACACTGGTGCTTGCACATAATAAAACTCTGGCAGCTCAGCTTTGCTCTGAGTTCAAGGAGTTTTTTCCAGAGAATGCTGTAGAGTATTTTGTTTCATACTACGATTATTATCAACCGGAAGCGTATATTCCGTCTACAGATACTTATATTGAGAAAGATAGCTCTATCAACGACGAGATAGATAAACTCCGCCATAGCGCTACACTGGCACTATCAGAGCGTAGAGATGTTATCATCGTTGCGTCAGTTTCATGTATATATTCTCTTGGTGACCCTATCGACTATCGAAGCATGGTTATTTCACTCAGGCCGGGTATGCAAAAATCACGAGATGAACTGCTAAAAAAACTTGTTGAGCTTCAATATGAGAGAAACGATATTAATTTCATTCGTAATAAATTCAGAGTCAGGGGAGATGTAGTAGAGATTTTTCCTGCTGCATCATCCGATAGAGTTATCAGAGTTGAGTTTTTCGGCGACGAGATCGACAGAATCACTGAGATTAATCCGCTTACAGGTGAGCTAATTGCTACACTCAGACATGCGGCTATTTATCCTGCTTCTCACTATATTGTTGGTGGAGAGAAGATGAGCCGTGCTATGGCTGAGCTAGAACGCGAGCTTGAGCAACGACTTGAGTATTTCAGAAGCGAAGGCAAGCTCTTAGAAGCTCAGCGCATTGAACAGCGCACACGCTACGATATTGAGATGTTACAGGAAATCGGAATGTGCTCAGGTATAGAGAACTATTCCCGTGTGCTTTCTGGTCGTAAACCGGGCTCTGCGCCATTTACACTTCTTGATTATTTTCCTGATGATTTTTTACTTTTTGTTGATGAATCACACGTAACCTTACCACAGGTGCGTGGTATGTTTTCAGGTGATAAAGCTCGCAAAACAAGCCTTGTTGACTTTGGCTTCAGACTTCCGTCAGCGTTCGATAACAGACCGCTTAATTTTGATGAATTCTATCAGCGAGTGAACCAAGCAGTTTTTGTATCTGCTACACCGGGTGATTTTGAGCTTGAAAAAAGCTCAGTTGTTGCCGAGCAGATTATTCGTCCAACAGGTCTACTTGACCCTGAAATCTCAGTACGACCAACTGAAGGCCAGCTTGATGATCTTATTTCAGAGATTCATAAGCGTATAGACAAAGGACAGCGCACCCTTGTCACTACATTGACTAAGAAGATGGCAGAAGACCTCACATCTTATCTTGAAACACTCGATATCAAGGTCAGATATATGCATCACGATATTGATACAGTTGAGCGTATGCAGATAGTCAGGGATCTTAGACTTGGTGAGTTTGATGTTTTGGTTGGTATCAACCTGCTTCGAGAGGGCTTAGATATTCCTGAAGTATCACTTGTTGCTATTTTAGATGCAGACAAAGAAGGTTTCCTGCGTTCACAGCGTTCACTTATTCAGACAGTAGGACGTGCAGCTCGTAACGTTGACGGCACTGTTATTATGTATGCAGATTCTGTTACTGATTCAATGAAACAAACATTAACAGAAACTAACCGTAGACGTACTATCCAGCATCAATATAATGTTGATAATAACATTACTCCAAAAACAATAGTTAAGAAAGTCAGTGACGTGTTAGAAATATCTACACGTACTGACGATGATTTTGATAATATTGGCAGACTCTCGCGTGAAGAGCGATATAAGCTTATTGATAGCTTGAAGAAAGAGATGCATGCAGCTGCTAAACTTCTTGAGTTTGAACACGCAGCATTTTTACGAGATAAGATTAAGAAATTACAAGGTAAATAGGAGAGAGCATTATGGCTAAACCTAAGAAAAAACCTGAATATGGTAATGAGAGTATTATGACCC
>JAUMXP010000088.1:0-2956 GCA_030529125.1 Eubacteriales bacterium
CAAGCTGGGTATTGACGTTGAGGTGCACGATATAGAAAACATCCCAAATAAAAAATTCTCTCTTATTGTCAATGCAACTCCTGTCGGTATGTATCCGAATATCGATAATTGTGTTGCAAGTGATGAAATAATCAAAAATGCTGATTGTGTATTCGACTCGGTATATAATCCACTGGAAACTGTGCTTTTGAGAAAAGCCAAAGAATACGGCAAAAACGCTATCGGCTCTATCGAAATGCTTGTTTATCAGGCAGCTAAAGCCCACGAAATCTGGGTAGGTGCAAAATACACAGACAAAGACCTGCAACAAATCTGCAGAAAAACTGAGGACAAACTGAGATAAGGTGATCAAATGAACGCTATCGCACTTTGCGGTTTTATGGGTTGTGGCAAAACCACCGTTGCTCTAGCTTTAGAGAAAAACTACAAGCTAAAGCACATAGATACCGACAAGTACATCGAAGAAAAAGAGAATATGCTAATATCACAGATGTTCGAAAACTTCGGTGAGAACTACTTTCGTGACAAAGAGCATGACGCTATCTGCACACTCTCTAAAGAGAAAGGTTTCGTGCTCAGTTTAGGCGGAGGCGCAGTCACTTTCGAGCGAAATGTCAAAGCACTCAAAGAAAACGGATATAAAATCGTTTTCATCAACACCGATTTAGCTATAATCAAAAAACGTCTTGAAAACGACAGTTCAAGACCTCTATTAAAAAGCAACGATATAGATACATTATATAACAGCCGTCTGCCGATTTATGAATCGGCAAGTGATATTATTATCACTTGTAGCGATGAAGACGCTGACACTGTTGCACAAATGATAGTTAATAAAATAAAGAAGGCATAAAAATGAAAAAACTTAAAGTCAACGCCCAAAGCGCTCAATATGATATTCTTATAGAAAAAGGGATACTACGTAGATGTGCACAGTACATTACTCCTCTAGTGCGCGGAAAAAGGCTGATGGTCATCACCGATACAAACGTTGCACCGTTATATCTCTCCACTGTGCTAAACGCGTTTAAAAACACAGATTTTATAGTTTCAACACATATTTTCAAAGCAGGCGAACAGAACAAAAACCTCTCAACTGTGGAGAAAATCTACGATGCTCTGCTTGAAAACGACTTCACAAGAAAAGACTGCATCATCGCACTAGGCGGTGGTGTTTGTGGCGATATATCAGGATTTGCCGCTGCTACATATATGCGTGGCATCGACTTTATTCAGATTCCTACTACACTTTTGTCTCAGGTTGACTCTTCCGTCGGTGGAAAAACCGGTGTAGATACTGCATACGGTAAAAATCTCGTTGGTGCATTTTATCAACCAAAACTTGTTCTGATTGACCCAGACACGCTCGACACCCTGACTGACCATTATTTCATTGATGGCATGGGTGAAGTTGTGAAATACGGATGTATTGAGAGTGCTGAGCTGTTTGAGTTTCTTGAGAACAACGACGTTAAAGAAAACATTGAGCACATTATTCTCGAATGCTTAAAAATCAAAGCAGATGTTGTTGCAAAAGATGAGAAAGAAAGCTCGCTTAGAATGATACTCAACTTCGGTCACACCGCAGGTCACTCTATAGAAAAACTCTCAGACTTTTCACTTTCTCATGGTGAATGCGTCGCTAAAGGCATGGTGCTTATTACACAAGCATCAGAAAAACTAGGTATGACCCAAAAGGGCACAAGTGAAAGAATAGCATCATTGTGTCAAAAGCTTAATCTCAACACAGAAATCCCATTTAGTATTGAAGACATTTCTGATAACGCTAAAAACGATAAGAAGGGTAGCGACGATAAAATCAATCTTGTATTGATTGAGAAAATAGGTAACAGCTTAATTCACACAATAAATAAAAATGATTTTGCTCAGTTTCTGAGCTGATTAGAGGAAATAAATGTCTACTGCAATAATCGAAAAATCCACACTTAACGGCTGTGTAAAAGCTCCATCATCAAAGAGTGTAGCCCATAGAATGATGATATGTGCGGCACTCTCACACAGCAAGTGTTATATTAAAAATGTGTCCTCATCTGACGATATGGATGCTACCATCGGTTGTCTGGAAGAACTGGGTGCAAAAGTCACTAAAGATGGTTCGACCCTCATTTTTGATGCCACAGAGTTTGTACAGAAAAACTCAAGCAAAAAATTCACACTTAATTGCAAAGAAAGCGGCACAACTCTGCGTATTATGATACCTATCTGTGCGGCTTTAGGGCTGCACGTTACCTTTACAGGCGAAGGCAGACTACCACAACGACCACTAGATGAATATCTGCGTATACTGCCACAGTGCGGTGTTGTAGTTGAAAAAGGCGACGATTATCTGCCTATGACTATCTCAGGCAAGCTAACAGGCGATGTATTCTCTGTATCACCGAAAGTCAGCTCACAGTATGTATCTGGTCTGATTTTTGCGCTGAGCTTACTCAATAACGATACTGTGCTATGCTTAAACAGTGAACTGCTCGGCTCACAGTATGTAGACATCACAATCGATGTAATGAAAAAGTTCTCTGTCGCAGTCGAAAAAACAACTGATGGATACAAAATCAAAGGTGCTCAGACATTCACCGCAAAAGACAGCTACTGCGATGAAAACATAGGACTTAATGTCGAAGGTGACTGGTCACAGGCAGCGTTTTTCCTATGTGCAGGAGCAATAAACGGAGATCTGACTGTTACTAATCTTAATATAAATTCATGTCAGGGTGACAAAGCAATCACAGATATTATCTCAGCTTTTGGCGCTGATATTACTTTAGCTAATAACAGCGTATGTGTCAGAAAATCTGAGCTCAAAGGCACCATAATAGATGCTACAGACACACCTGATCTGGTACCTGTTGTGGCAGTGCTCAGCTCGTTTGCGCATGGTGATACAACCATCACAGGAGTCAGCAGACTCCGCTTTAAAGAAAGCGACAGATTGCTC
>JAUMXP010000088.1:2973-6947 GCA_030529125.1 Eubacteriales bacterium
GGTAGTGCTTCGTTCACAGACGATACTATCACAATAAAAGGCAGTGCTAACTTACGCGGTGGCACTATCGACAGTTATAACGACCACAGAATCGTAATGGCATCAGCTGTTGCAGGTCTTAAGACCGAAAACGCAGTCACTATCAACGATGCTCACGCTGTCAACAAGTCGTACACAGACTTTTTCAACGATTATTTAAGTTTAGGAGGAAAAGCTAATGTCATCATGGGGTGATAAAGTAAAAATCACCGTACATGGCGCAAGCCATGCAAAAGAAATCGGTGTAAATATTGAAGGATTGCCACGTGATTTCGAGCTTGATTTTAACGCTATTCTGACTCAGATGGAGCGCAGAGCCCCAGGTAGATCGCATGTAGCAACTCCTAGAAAAGAGCCTGACTTTCCTATTATCTTAGAGGGCGCAAAAGACAACATCACCACAGGAGAAACCCTGAAAATGGTGATTAAAAATACTAATCAGCACTCAAAGGACTACAGTTCTTTGAGGGTTTGCCCACGTCCTGGTCATGCCGATTACACTGCACACCTTAAATATAACGGTGAGCTTGATATGAGTGGCGGAGGTCCATTTTCGGGCAGAATGATGGCGCCTGTAGTTTTTGCAGGCGAGATTTGTCGCCAGATATTAAATAAAGAATACGGCATCGACATCGTGTCACACATTGCTGAAATAGGCGGTGTTGCTGACAACAGCTTTGCGCAAACAAATATAGATGATGATGTATATAAAAAGCTGAAATACGACTCTTTTCCAACACTAAGCACTGATTTAAAAGGAAAAATGATAGAAGCTATCGAAGATGCTATTAAAGACAAAGATTCTGTCGGTGGTATAGTCGAATGCGCTGTGCTCAATATGCCTAAAGGTGTAGGTGGACCGATATTTGACGGAGTAGAGAGCGTTATTGCGTCAGCTATGTTCTCTATCCCTGCATGCAAAGGTGTTGAATTTGGCAGAGGCTTTGAAAGCTGTAAACTCAGAGGTTCACAAAACAATGACGAGTTTTGTTTTGATAACGGTGAAGTTATCACAAGAACCAACAACTGTGGTGGAATCTTGGGCGGTATAACAAATGGTATGCCACTTACTTTTAGAGTCGGATTCAAACCAACTCCGTCTATCTCTAGGCCACAGAACACTGTTAATTTAGAAACAAAAGAAAACACAGTGATAGAGATCGTTGGCAGACACGACCCGTGCATTGTTACACGATGCGCACCAATCGTCGAAGCTATGGCGGCTATTGCTATTATTAATTTACTTTGATACTCAGAAGGTGAGTTAAATGGATTTAAATGATATCAGACAAGAAATCGACAGCATAGACAACGAGCTGATTAAACTGCTCGAAAAGCGCATGGACTGCACCAAAGCTGTCGGTGAATATAAAAGAGCAAACAACATTCCTGTTCTAGACCAAAACAGACAGCGTGTTATCTTAGACAAAGTCGAGAATACCTGTGAAAAATATCCTCAGCAAATCAAGTTCATTTTCGAGGATATTATGAACGTTTCACGTATGTCTCAGACCAGAATCATCTCAAAGAACAGCTTCAAAGAAAACACTCAGACTATCTCAACCATGCCAACAGGTAATGTAAAAGTTGCATGTCAGGGCATCAGAGGTGCAAATTCACACATAGCGTGTAACGAGTTCTTCGACGACTGTGACCTTAGTTTCTACAAAACTTTTGCTGATGTTTTTGATGCTGTTGAAAAAGACGAAGCTGACTTTGGTGTGCTCCCTGTTGAGAACACCAGCGGTGGCTCGGTTTCTGACGTATATGACCTGCTTATGTCACACAACTTCTACATTGTTTCAGCTAAAGCTATGTCTATAAGCCACAACCTGTGTGCACTCAAGCAGAGCACTTTTGAAGATATTGAGCAGGTATGGTCACATCCACAGGCACTCTCACAGTGCTCCTCGTTCATCTCAAAAAACAACTTCTCTCCTATTGCCCACTCAAACACTGCGATTGCAGCTAAAAAAGTGATGGAAGAAAAACGCTTAAACTGTGCAGCTATATGTTCAAAGCTCGCAGCTAAAGAATATGGTCTTCAGATTTTAAAAGAAGATATTCAGGATTACAACAAGAGCACAACCCGATTTATCGTTATTTCTAAGAAACTGTACATCAGTGAAAACGCTAACAAAATCAGCCTTTGTTTCAACGTAGAACATGAAGAAGGCGCACTCTCAAAGGTGCTGAATATGTTCTCACTCCTCGGACTCAACCTCACAAAAATTGAGTCAAGACCGATGAAAAATGCTGAGTTTGACTACTTGTTCTACCTTGACTTTACGGGAAATCTGAAAGACAAAAGCGTCATGGACTTCCTTTGTACATTGTCAGAAGAAGTTAAAGTATTCTCTTTTATGGGTAACTACTACGAAGACTAAATAACAAAAAACCGACGGCACAAATCACCGTCGGTTTTTTTATTACTTAAATGGATCATAAACAGGGCCCACCAAACAATTATCGCAAATATATGCTGTGTATATTCCGGATGTAACCTCGCTACACTCACTCATACTTATACCATAGCTTTCCATTTGATATGCCGGACCAGATATTGTTAAATCATATGGTCCGCCACACACTGCACAACTATGCTGTACTGTCTCAGTTTGTGTTCCACATGCAGTAAGTAGAACAAATACTAAAAGTAGTAGAAAAAACACAAATATCTTTTTCATCGTTATGTCCTCGTAAATGAAATAAAACGTTTACCTTGGTAAGCCAGCTCACCCTCATCGCCTTCAACCATAATGCCAAAAACACTATTATCTTTGATAGCAAGTTCCAAGCGATTTTTGTCATCGAACTCAAAGACTATCCAGTTAACCATAACAGTTGGTCTAACAGGGTCTGGAGCTGTACGTTTTGAAACGATTTTTGCATTTTTATGTATCACCTGAGTAGGCAAAGAATTATCACCATATAGTTCAGCATTTCGCTTTTTGCCTTTAGAAAGACCAACACAAGCACCAATAATCGCAATCACAACGAAAATCACTAAACCGATGATAACATATTCCATAACATCATCTGTAGATAATACAACAACATCTGATGTCAACATATCCTTAAAAAGCATTTACATTCCCCTCCTATCTAATAATTACAGTCTAATAAAAAATATATCTCTTGTCAACCTATAACTTTAAGAGCAAGAAAAAGAAAACTCAATTCTATAACATGTTGTAAAAAACCGACGGAACTAATATGCCGTCGGTTTTTTTATTTATGTCTTAGATTTTCAGACCTGTTGTAGTCTTTAAGAAAGACTCTACTTTCTCGCGGATGATAGCTACGCCACCCTCACTGTCACTTTCGATATTAAGTGGCAAAATAGGGTCGTGAACAGAAAGTCTTAACAAGAACCAGCCGTCGCCATCGTTTTCACCGAATGATACACGGATACCTTCGCGGTTGTCGTCAGCAACAATCCAGCCCTCTGTCTTTTCTGCATATTCAGTCAATGCATCAATAATTCTCTGACCACAAGCTTTGAAATCAGGTTCTAAGATTTCGTATCTGAGCTCGATTGCTTCTACAGGCTCTTTGAGCTCTGCCACTAAATCGTCAATCTCTTTGCCTTCTTTTCTCAGCTGTGCAGCTTTAATAATAAAGCGTGTGCAAAGATACGCGCCGTCATCTAAGAAGTAGTTATCTCTCATTGCACAGTGACCTGAAGTCTCAGCAGCGATTGGACAGTTGATACCCTGCTCGTTTAATTCGATAGCCTTGTTGATGATATTTTTATAGCCTCGACGATAGCGATAGTGCTTGCCGCCTAATGTCTTTTCGATAAAATCCTTAACACCTGGAGAAGTGATTGAGTCAGTAACTATTGTACCGCCATCGTTGCCCTCAAGCGCAATAACTGAAGCAAGAGCAACTAAACGATTGCGGTTGATTTCTTTACCATGTCTGTCCACAGC
>JAUMXP010000238.1 GCA_030529125.1 Eubacteriales bacterium
TTACTTGGTCCTAACCTCAATATGGTAGGTATCAGAAAGAAAGAAGTATACGGTACAAAGACTGCCGATGAAATTAACGACACTATACTGAAGTTTGCTAAAGATAAAGGTGTAGAGTGCGATATTTTCCAGTCAAATCATGAGGGTGTGTTGATTGATAAAATACATGATACACTTGATAAGTATGATGGCGTAGTTATCAACCCTGGTGCTTTGACTCATTACAGCTATGCTCTAAGAGATGCTATCGAATGTGTTGAGCAAGTACCTTTTGTTGAAGTGCATATGTCTGACATTTCAAAGAGAGAGGATTTCAGGAGTATATCTGTTACAGCGCCTGTATGTGTAAAACAGATTGCGGGTTTTGGTGTTGATTCTTATCTTATGGCTATCGACTATCTGTGTGAGGTTTATAATGGATAACCGTATCTTATCGCTTAAAAGTTTACTGCCTGACAGCAGTGCAGCGCTCATAACATCAGATGTTAATCGTCAGTATTTCTCGTCTTTTCGTTCTTCTGCGGGTGCAGTGCTTGTCACAAAAAATTCAGCTTCATTATTAGTTGATTTCAGATATTTTGAAGCTGCAAGTAAATCTGCTAGTAAAAATATATCTGTTATATGTTTCAAAAAGCTGTTTGATAGTATCAACGAAATTCTAACTAAAGAGAATATTCAATCACTGATTATTGAAGAAATGGACGTCACCGTTTCTAAACTTAGACAGATAAAAGACGCTGTCAGTATAGATGTTATTGATGACTTTGGTTTATCAGACAAGATAGCTGATTTGCGAATGATTAAAAGTGAATCTGAGATAGATAAGATAATTACTGCTCAAAAAATCACTGAAAAAAGTTTTCTTGAAGTACTAAACTATGTGAATAGTAATGTTACAGAGAGAAAGCTCGCACTTGAACTTGAATATCTGATGAAACAAAATGGGGCAGAGAAGGTAGCTTTTGATATTATCTGCGTAAGCGGTAAGAACACATCACTGCCACATGGTGTGCCTAGCGATAAAACGATAAACGAGGGGGATTTTATTACCTTCGATATTGGTGCTGTGTATGATGGGTACCACTCGGATATGACTAGAACAGTTGCATATAAAAGTGCTACTGATAAAATGATAGAAGTCTATAATACAGTTTTGCAAGCACATAAAAATGCTGCAACTAAGATTATAGCCTGCAATACATGTGCTGATGTAGATAATGCGGCACGTGATTATATAACCCAAAATGGTTATGGTGAGTATTTCGGTCATACTACAGGACATGGCGTAGGGCTTGAGATTCACGAGAAACCAACTGTGTATTTGACTAATAATCAGGTGCTGAAAAGCGGTATGATTATAACAAATGAACCCGGTATATATCTTCCTGATAGCTTTGGTGTGAGAATTGAAGATATGTATCTTGTATTAGATGATGGATACAAAGATCTTGCAACGATAGACAAAGAACTAATAATTCTTTAAAACCTATTGATTTTTCTTGTATTTGTCTGTATAATGATATTTGTAAATTTATGAAATTTGCTAATCAATTTCTATATGGAGGGAATTAAAATGATTTCTGCAGGTGATTTCAGAAACGGCGTTACATTCGAAATGGATGGTCAGGTTGTTTCTATTATTGAATTTCAGCACGTAAAAC
>JAUMXP010000089.1 GCA_030529125.1 Eubacteriales bacterium
ATATCTGTACGATAATAAGCATTATCAAATTTAATATTCTTAACCATTTCGTATGATTTATCAATAGCGTCTTCTAAAGTATCAGCGATAGCAGTAGCGCCAAGTACACGGCCACCATCAGTTAACAGCTTGCCATCTACCAACTTAGCTCCTGCTACATATACATTATCTGTAATATCAGCAGGGATTGTCATCTCAAACCCTTTATCGTAAGATTTTGGATAACCATTAGATGCCATAATTACGCAACAAGCTGATTTATCTGCAAAATTAACTTCAGTATCAGCTAATGTTTCGTTAGTAACCGCCTGCATAATAGTTAATAAATCAGACTCAAGCAACGGTAGTACAACCTGTGTTTCAGGGTCACCAAAACGACAGTTGTATTCAATAACCTTTGGACCATTAGGTGTGAGCATAAGTCCAAAATACAAACAACCCTTGAAAGTTCTGCCCTCTGCGTTCATAGCGTTCATAGTAGGTATAAAAATCTTATCCATACATTCTTTTGCTACAGCATCTGTGTAATAAGGGTTAGGAGCAACAGTACCCATACCGCCAGTGTTTAAGCCCTCATCATAATCTAGAGCACGTTTGTGGTCCATCGAAGAAACCATTGGAACTACAGTTTTACCGTCAGTAAATGAAAGCACAGAAACCTCAGGACCTGTTAGGAACTCTTCGATAACAACGTTATTACCGCTGTCACCGAAAACCTTATCTTCCATCATTGATATAACTGCTTCTTTAGCCTCTTCCCTAGTATTTGCAATAATTACACCCTTACCAAGTGCTAAACCATCAGCCTTGATAACTGTTGGAATCGGTGCTGAGTCTAAGTATGTAAGTGCTTTTTCAATATCGTCAAATACTTCGTACTGAGCGGTTGGAATGTTGTACTTTTTCATAAGATTCTTAGAGAAAACCTTACTTCCCTCAATAATTGCAGCTTTTGAGTCAGGACCAAAACATGGAATACCTTTAGCATTTAATGCATCAACACAACCAAGTACAAGCGGATCATCTGGAGCAACAACAGCGTAATCGATGATGTTTTCAACAGCAAAATTTACAATGCCATCGATATCTTTAGCACCGATATTAACACAGGTTGCATCTTTAGCTATACCGCCATTACCAGGTAATGCAAAAATCTCGGTTACTTCTTTATTTTCTTTTATCTTTTTAATAATAGCATGCTCGCGGCCACCGCCGCCTACAACTAATATTTTCATTGATATCCTCTTTCTGTATTAGTGATGGAAAAGTCGCATTCCAGTGAATGCCATAGCCATATCGTATTTATCAGCGCATTCGATAACAACATCATCTCTGATTGAACCGCCTGGTTCAGCGATATACTTAACACCGCTTCTGTAAGCACGCTCAATGTTGTCAGAGAATGGGAAGAATGCGTCAGAACCAAGAGCTACGTTGTTCTTAGTAGCGAGGTACTCTTTAATTTCTTCGTCTGTGAGTGGTTCAGGCTGAGTTGTAAAATACTTCTGCCAGTTGCCATCAGCACATACATCTTCTTCATTTTTATTGATATAGCCATCAATTACGTTATCACGGTCAGGTCTTCTAATAGTATCAAGGAAAGGCAGGTTTAATACCTTTTCATGCTGACGTAAGAACCATGTATCAGCTTTAGTACCTGCAAGACGAGTACAGTGGATACGTGACTGCTGACCAGCACCTACGCCGATAGCCTGTCCATCAACAGCATAGCACACAGAGTTAGACTGTGTGTACTTCAATGTGATAAGTGCAACAATCAAATCTCTCACTGCGCTGTCAGGTAATTCTTTATTTTTAGTAACAAGGTTAGAAAGAAGTTCCTTGTTGATTTCAAAATTATTGCGACCTTGTTCAAAAGTAATGCCGTAAACCTGCTTACGTTCAATAGGAGCAGGAACATATTCAGGGTCGATTTTAACGATATTGTAGCTACCCTTACGCTTTGATTTAAGAATCTCTAATGCTTCATCATCATAGCCCGGAGCGATAATGCCGTCAGATACTTCTCTAGCGATCATTTTAGCTGTAGTAACATCGCAAACATCAGAAAGTGCTACCCAGTCACCAAAAGAACACATACGGTCAGTACCTCTAGCTCTTGCATAAGCACAAGCGAGCAAAGAATCATCAAGGCCCTCAATATCATCAACAAAACAAGCTTTCTTCAATGTATCAGAAAGTTTGATACCAACAGCAGCTGATGTTGGTGATACGTGCTTAAAAGATGTAACTGCAGGCATATTTAAAGCTTCTTTAAGCTCTTTAACAAGCTGCCAAGCATTAAAAGCATCTAAAAAGTTAATATAGCCAGGGCGACCATTTAAAATTTCGATTGGAAGTTCACTACCGTTTTCCATAAAAATCTTAGATGGTTTCTGGTTAGGGTTACAACCATATTTTAATTCAAATTCAGTCATGATAATCTCCTTACCTTATACGTTCTTATTAATTATGATTTCAGTTGCTTCACTGCCATCAAGTGGTACGCATCTGACAAAAAGTGAAACTTTATTATCTTCGTTTAAATTTGTCCAGCAAAGATCAGCTAATTCTTGAGCAGTATTTGGCAATGATACCTCTTCAGGTTCACCATAGAAAGATGGAATTGGATTGCCATCACACTTATATGTATGAATGAAATGGCCAATGCCGTTAAGTGGCTTGTAATTGTAGAAATATCTATTGCAAACCTCAGGATTACCATTAGCACTCTTTAAAATTGAAAGCTTGTATGAAAAATCAGCATTTGCAAAGTCATATGTAGCAACACCTGAAATACGTGGTGTAAAGTTTGGAGCGTCAGGCTCAAACTCACGAGTGTAAAGCGCATCTTCAAATGTTTTTGCGTCTTTCATAAAATCATAAACAGTATCAGTCTGATCACCGTTTGTGATGATATCGATGTTATCAAGCTTTAGATATGGATTATAAATAATCAGACTAGGATCTGATAATTTAGATTCATCAAAAGCTTTTGTACGCATACCGTTTTCGAATCTCTCAAAAATACGGTTACGGCTGTTCTCACTACGACCCATAATAAAATATGCAAACATAGCTGACTTACCGTCTGCAGATTTACCCATAACAATACCACGTCCTGGGTATGTGTTTTCACTAAGAAGTGTTTTCAAATCAAATAATGCCATAATACTTACCATTCCTTAACTGATTATTTCTTTAGAAACCTGCTCAACAGCTGCAGGCAAAATTTTCCACTCTGCAAGTCGCATTACGCGCTTCTGGAGTGTTTGTGGGGTGTCGTCATCTTTGATGTTAACAGCTTTTTGCATAATAATCTCGCCGCCATCAGGAATCTCATTAACAAAGTGAACTGTCGCACCTGTTACCTTAACTCCCTTTTTTAGAGCAGCTTCGTGAACTCTAAGACCATAGAAGCCCTTGCCACAGAAAGAAGGAATCAAACTAGGATGAACATTAATAATCCTGTTTGAATATCTTTTAGTGAATGATTCACTCAAAATAGACATAAAGCCGGCTAAAACAATCAAATCAATATTATATTCTTCAAGATATTTAATAATTCTAGCTTCGAAATCAAGCTGATCAACACATTCTTTCTTAAGTACAACTGCAGTATCTATGTTGGCTTTCTGTGCTCTTTTCAGCGCATAAGCATCTGCGTTATTAGATA
The DNA here is from genome assembly GCA_030529125.1 of Eubacteriales bacterium. Lineage (GTDB taxonomy): Bacteria > Bacillota > Clostridia > Oscillospirales > Acutalibacteraceae > Ruminococcoides. The sequence goes on from JAUMXP010000089.1 coordinate 3,677, forward strand.
CAACAAGCTTGATATTACCGCTTTTGATAACACCCTTATTCTGTGCATTGATTAATGCTTGCAAATTTGTGCCGCCGCCTGAAACCAAAACGGCAATAGAAACTGTTTTTGACATACGACTACCCCTCAGTTTATAGAGATATTAGCAGATAACTATCTTATCTTCGGATTCAATAATCTCGCCGATGATATAAGCGTTTTCACCATGAGCTTTAAGAATCTCAAGGGTTTTATCTACATCATCAGGTGAAACAACAATACTCATACCAACACCCATGTTAAATGTATTGAACATATCGTGCTCATCAATATTACCAGTCTTAGCGATTAAATCAAAGATAGGAAGAACCTTAACAGCATCGCGCTGAATCTTAGCGCCTAAGCCATCAGGAATACTACGTGGAATGTTCTCATAGAAACCACCACCTGTGATATGTGAAATACCCTTAACCTTAACCTGCTCTAGTAACGCAAGAACTGGCTTAACGTAGATTCTGGTAGGTGTAAGTAATGTTTCGCCAATTGATTTGCCCTGTAACTCATCAACAGGAGTACTGATATCAGCATTTTCGACATCAAATACTTTTCTAACGAGTGAGAAGCCGTTAGAATGTACACCGCTTGAAGGTAACGCAATAACTACATCGCCTGCTGCCATAGTCTTGTTGTCAATAATATCCTTTTTATCAACAATACCTACAGCAAAACCTGCTACATCATAGTCATCTAAAGGCATCAAACCAGGATGCTCAGCTGTTTCGCCGCCAATAAGAGCAGCACCAGACTGAACACAACCCTCAGCAACACCGCTTACAATTGTAGCGATTTTTTCAGGATAGTTTTTGCCACAAGCGATATAATCTAAAAAGAAGAGCGGTTTAGCTCCGCAGCAGATAATGTCATTAACACACATTGCTACAGCATCAATACCGATAGTGTCATGCTTATCCATAATGATAGCAAGCTTTACTTTTGTACCACAACCATCAGTACCGGAAACGAGTACAGGCTCCTCCATACCCATAGGAAGAGCAAAGCAACCACCAAATCCGCCTACATCATCAAGGCAACCTTCGTTGCGAGTACGCTTAATATGCGCCTTCATAAGTTCAACAGCTTTGTAGCCTGCAGTAATATCTACACCTGCCGCTGCATAACTGTCAGATTTTGACTGTATATTCATAATAATTATTCCTTTCCGCTCCAACAATAAGTACAAAGACAATCCTCAGGTAAGCCGATAGCCTGGATAATACCTTCAAGTGATTGAAATTCAAGAGAAGCAAGATTAAGCTGCTCACAAATAACTTCACGCAATTTTTTGCCTCTCTCAGTATTAGCATCAGCATACTCTTCGATGTATTTCTCGCCTTCTTCACCCTCGAGATCGTTGATAACTCTCCTGGCAATCAAGTCCATATTATTATTAGCTCGTGAGAAATTCAAAAACTTACATGTGTACATAATAGGAGGACAAGCAGAGCGCATATGTACTTCTTTCGCTCCATTTTCATAAAGAAACTCAACAGTGCCCTTAAGTTGTGTACCACGTACTATTGAATCGTCAACGAACAATAGTTTTTTATAGCTAATTAAATCAGGTACCGGAATCTGTTTCATTTTGGCAACCATGTTTCTGATAGACTGATTAGCAGGCATAAAGCTACGCGCCCAAGTAGGTGTATATTTAATAAATGGTCGTGCAAACGGTAATCCGCATTCAGTAGAATAGCCTATCGCATGTGGTGTGCCTGAATCAGGAACACCACAGATATAATCAATATCTGTGAGTTTACCACTCTTTTTATCGTTCTGAGCCATGATTCTACCATTGATATATCTCATAACTTCAACGTTAACACCCTCATAAGTCGAGTTAGGATAGCCATAGTAACTCCATAAGAAAGAACAAATACGCATTTTCTCACGTGCAGGTGACAGAATCTCCATCTTATCAGGAGAAAGCTCGACAATTTCACCAGGTCCGAGTTCTTTCTCGTCTACATATCCTAATTTTTGGTATGCAAAAGATTCAAAGGAAACACTGTATCCATCATCATTTTTACCAACAAGGATAGGTAATCTGCCCATTTTGTCTCTCGCAGCAATAATATTACCATCATCCTTCAGAATAATGATAGACGCTGTGCCATCAATGATTTCATGAGCATATTTAATACCTTCAACAAAGCTATCTTTGAGATTAATAATAGCAGCAAGAAGCTCAGCCCAGTTTACAGCACCACCAGTCATAGCATCAAAATGCGCGCAACCACTGTTGATGCATAAGTCGATTAGTTCGTCAGAATTATTGATAATACCAACCATACAAATAGCGTAAACACCAAGCTTTGAACGAATAAGCATAGGCTGTGGTGTACTGTTACTGATACAACCAATAGCAGCAGTGCCGTGCATATCATCCAGTACATGTTCAAACTTAGCTCGAAATGGTGTGTTTTCGATATTATGAATTACTCTTTGTAATCCAATATCTTTATCAAAAGCAGCCATACCGCCACGTTTGGTGCCAAGATGCGAATGGTAGTCAACTCCAAAGAAAACCTCAGCAACGCAATTGTTCTTAGAGGTTATTCCGAAAAATCCTCCCATTATAATACTCCTTTATATGTAATGGTTAATTATATAAATTAAGCAAAGAAAAGTTTAGAGAGTGTCATTGGATCAATGTACTCGCCGTCTTTATATACACGCATATTACCTGAAGCAATTTCGTCGATGAGCATAACTTTGCCTTCAGGATCGTAACCAAACTCAAACTTAATATCATAAAGAACTAAGCCTTTTTCCTTAAGATCATCAGCAACAATTCTAGTGATTCTCTGTGTCATAGCTTTCATATCTTCATACTGTTCGTCAGTCATAATACCTAAAGCTACTAAAGCGTCTTTTGTTACAAGTGGATCGCCCTTTGCATCATCCTTGAATGTCATTTCAACATACTCAGGAAGATCAGCACCATCTTCAATATAATCACCATAACGACGAATAAAGCTACCAACTGCCTTATGACGACAAATAACCTCTAAGCCCTTACCAAATACTTTTGCAGGAAGAACTTCCATTGTTGTATCTTCGAGGTTAGCGTTTACATAATGTGTTCTGAT
>JAUMXP010000239.1 GCA_030529125.1 Eubacteriales bacterium
GTGGCATATCATGGTTTGTCAGGAAGTTAGCGTTAATAGCAGTTTCTGAACGCTTAGAGATATTTTCGTTATATCTCTTAAGTCCGTTAACAAATGATTTTGTCATACCGTTACGACCTGTCATAATGTAGTCGCCGGTTGATGTAGCAAATTTAAAGTTGAAGAAGCTGTCGATACCTGATTTATACTGGTCATAAATAGTGCTTGCTGACTCCCAATCTTCGCCTACCATATAAACATCAGGGTTGTACTTCTGAGCCATATCATAGAACCATGTCATAAACTCAATACCGTCTGTATTCTCGTCGGTAAAGTACTTAACCGCATCAAGTCTGAAGCCATCTACACCACGATCAAGCCAGAACTTAACGATTTCTTCGAAGTACTCTCTTGTACCATCATAAGCAAGGTTCCAGTCAGGCATTTCTGATGAGAACTGTCCTTCATAGAAATAGTTAGTATCTGTAACTCTTCTTGTATGTACAGTGTCAGCACCTTTTCTGAAGTTGTAGTACTTAGCGTATCCGTCCTCTTTACCTTCTCTGAGCTCGTCGCATGCCTGAAGGAAATACGGATGGTCTGACGCACTATGGTTGATAACAAGGTCGATAATTACATTAATGCCGCGCTTGTCGCACTCAGCCATAAACTTGTCAAAAATTTCGAGTGAGCCAAACTCAGGATCAATTTCAAAATAATCACGTACATTATACTTATGGTATGAATATGATGGCATCATCGGAGAAAGCCAGATACCGTCAACACCGAGGTCATCGCCGCTGTTTGGGTCGCCGTCGTTTAAGTAGTCAAGCTTAGAGATAATACCCTCAAAGTCACCAGTCTCGTCGCCATCTGAATCACAGAATGAGCCAATCCAAATCTGGTAATATGTTCTGTACTTATCTGTTGAAGCTAAAACTTCGTTTGTATCAACAGGGTCACCATTACCTGAACAACCACACAATACGCATGACAGTGCGATCAATATAACAAGTAACGCAGAAATCATCTTTTTCATATAATCAATCCTTTAAATATACTATTGCTGATAATACATCAGCCTGTTTTTTGATTATATCATAAAAAACCACAGAATAAAAGCTTTTTGCAAAAAGAAAAGGGCAGATAAAATCTGCCCTTTAAATATTGGATTAACCCTTAACGCCACCAGCTGTAACGCCCTCAACGTAATAACGCTGCATGAACAGGAACAGGATGGAGATAGGTACAGCAACGATAACAGAACCTGCGAGGAATCGTCTGAAGTAAGTAGCCTTAAATTCGAGCGATACCATCGTCTGCAAGCCGATCGCAACCGTATAGTTATCACGGTTATCACCCATGATAATTTTAGCAAGGATAAAGTCAGTCCATGGACCAATGAATGATGTAAGAACTGTGTAAACAACGATAGGCTTAGACATTGGAAGGATAATCTTCCAGAAAATCTGGTTCCTTGTTGCACCGTCAATAGTGGCGGCTTCATCAAGTGCTCGCGGTATCGTGTCGAAGAAGCCTTTACTGATCTGATAACCAAGACCTGCGCCGGCACTATAACAAATAACGAGAGCTACCAGTGTCTGTGTAAGACCCATAGCTTTTAACAGGTAGTAAATAGCAATCATTGTCATGAAGCCTGGGAACAT
>JAUMXP010000090.1 GCA_030529125.1 Eubacteriales bacterium
TAACTGCTCATCCGTAGCGTTTACGTCATCAGCAGGTTTAAATGTTGCTTCGACACCACCACGGATATCAATTCCCCATCTGATGTCGTCGATACCCTTGAATACTGTCTTCTCGATATCGCCGTCGTAGTAAGATACGCCGAAGATAGCTGAAGTAGCAAACAGGAGAATCAAAAGAGCACAGATGAAGAAAACAGGCTTTGGAATTCTTTTCATGCCTTGGACCTCCAAAAAATTTTCTATTGTCAAAAGTACGGCAAAGTTAATACAAAAATAAAAACTCTGCTACAGCCTACACTTTTGACCATAACAGAGTAATTATACTTTTTTATCACCAAAAAGTCAACAAAACAATGCGAAATCTTTGTGATATTTATTAATTTTTCACTAATCCGACCTTATATTTCTATTAAAGCACAATACAGTGGCAGATTAGTTATTATTAAGGAGTTTTTCAACAGCTGCGAGTTTACAACAAACACTGAAAACACACATTGCCTTAGATAAATCTTCTACAGACGGAGCTGTAGGTGCAATACGGATGTTAGAATCCTCAGGGTCATTACCATACGGATATGTTGCACCAGCACCAGTGAGGATAACTCCAGCCTCTTTGCACAAGCCTACTACACGTTTAGCAGTGCCATTGAGCACATTTACACTTACAAAATAACCGCCCTTTGGCTCTTCGTACTCGATAATACCGTATTCTTCGATATTAGCTTTGATAGTATCTAAAACTATATCAAAACGTGGTCTTAATATAGCCTTGTGTTGTTTCATATGTGCTTTCATGCCATCAATATCATTAAAGAAACGAACATGTCTGAGCATATTGATTTTATCAAAACCGATAGTCTGGTACTTATATTTATTCTTGATAACAGCCATATTATTCTCTGATGCAGCCATAGCAGCTACACCTGAACCAGGGAAAGTGATCTTAGATGTAGAGCAGAACTCAATAGGAAGATCAATATTGTCGTACTTCTTACATTCAGTGAAAATGTTCAGAAGATCAACTTCTTCATCAGTAAGGTCATGAATAACATAAGCATTATCCCACATAATTCTGAAATCTTTAGCAGCAGGCTTAAGTGCAGCAAGTCGTCTAACTGTTTCGTCAGAATAAGTAATACCCTGTGGATTTGAATACTTAGGAACGCACCATATACCCTTAACACTGTCGTCTTTAACAAGCTCTTCGACCATATCCATATCAGGGCCTTCGTCAGTCATAGGTACAGTAATCATATCAAAACCAAAGTATTCTGTGATACCAAAATGTCTGTCATATCCAGGCACAGGACATATAAACTTTCTGTTCTTAACTTCATACCATGGTTTCTCACCTTCAATTACAGGTGTAGTCATGAATGTAGCGATAGTATCAAACATCATATTAAGGCTGGAGTTACCACCAACCATAACCATATCAGGTGTAACGCCTAACATATCAGCCATAAGAGCCTTACAAGATGGTATACCATCCATAATACCATAGTTACGACAATCCTGACCATCAACAGTCTGGCACTGCACAGAGCTGTTAATGATATCAAGCATACGAGCTGAAAGTTCGAGCTGCTCCTTGCATGGGACACCTCGTGACATATTCAGTGACAAGCCAAGATTTTTAATTTCATTGTATTCAGCAGACAGTTTTTCATACTCTGCAGAAAGCTGTTCTTTAGTATAGTCTTTGTATAACATTTTGCACCAACTTCTAATAAAAATTGCAAAATTTTGAAATTGCTATCTAATATAATAACCTTAATTTACGTTTTTTGCAATACCATTTTTAAAATCTTGCAAAAAGATATTTAACGTATATTATGCCCAAATATAGTAAAAATACACAAATAAATATAAAAAAGTCCGCCACAAGGACGGACTTTCCTGTAAATCAATAATATTTATAGTAACCGTAATTGTTACCTTTATACCTTTTGCGATCCTGAAGCGAACAACCAACTTTAAGGAAACCAAGTATCTTAGAATCAGCAAGTTTGATAGCCTGAACCGCCTTTTCAATTTCGCCGTGAGTAGTAACCTTTTCTCTGACGATCATCACATAACCCGCAATATGTTCTTTAAGAAGAAGTGTATCTGTAACTACACCAATAGGTGGTGTATCAAGAATTACGTAGTCATACTGATTCTTAGCCATATTAATAAATGATGTAAAAGCTGAAGAACCAATGAGCTCCGATGGGTTAGGTGGAATTGAGCCTGATGTAAGAACATCAAGGCATGGTACTACTGAACGATTAACCGCATCTTCAAAGTCAGTAAGCTGACCTACAACTTCTGAAAGACCGGTTGAATTACTGATTTTAAGAAGATTGTGGATATTAGGTCGACGTAAGTCGGTATCGATAAGTAATACATTTTTGCCCATCTTGGCAAAAGAGATAGCAAGATTAACTGTAGCTGTACTTTTGCCTTCACCTTTAGACCATGATGTAACAGCTACACATGGGTTATTCTCAGCAACAAGTGAGAAAACAAGGCTTGTACGTGCAGATTTATATCCCTCTACAATGGCAAATTTGCTATCTGTATTGATAATATTCTTAACCTTTTCGTTAGATCCACGACGCTTTTTCTTAGAAATTAATTTCATTTCTTAGCACCGCCTTCCATTTCAAAGTCAATAATTTCTGCAAATACAGGAATCTTGTAGATATCATAGAGGTCATCGCCAGGTTTAACTGTAGTATCGATAATCTCAAGCAAGAACGCAATACCAAGACCAAGTACTAGACCGGCTAATAAACCTAAAATAACATACTGTTGTACGTCAGGTGATGATGGAGCTGAAGGAATAGATGCCTCTTCAACGGTATCAACCTTACCTGCTTCACCAAAATATTTAGCGAAAACAGCCGGCGCTTCCTGTGCTACCTGATTTGCAACGTTTGCTGCTGTAAGCGGGTCTGAAGAAGTAACGCTGATCTCAAGGAAGTACGAATCCTCGATTGCTGTAATAGAAACAGAGTTTCCTGCGATAATAGCTTTCATCTGTGGGTCACGTGTAAAAAGAACCGAACAGGTATTAGCAAGCATAACAGACTGAGTAATGTTGTTAGTATCAACTTTTTCATTATCAGTATTATTAGATGCTGTTGAGCTACTGTCGTTAAATCCTGCATCATTCTGTACAAGTATTAACGCTGTAGTCGAGTACATCTCTGTAACGAACAACTTAACATAACTAAATGAAACTATCATACCAACAAGAGCGAGTATGATGATAAGCTTAATATGCGCTAAAAACATCTTAAGAATATCGTTTACGGTTATCTGTCTAGACATATTAACCCCCTATTTTTCATATTCTATCATTTTATATCATATATCATCACAGCTGTGTTTTTATTCTAATTTAGAAATATAGTGATTTTACAATAAAAAAAGGCGAGAGTTTGTTACTCTCACCTTTATATATGAGTTATTCAGTTTAAATTTAGCAAATGCTGAGCAGTACACCTGCAGCAACAGCTGAACCGATAACACCAGCAACGTTAGGACCCATAGCGTGCATGAGCAAGAAGTTACCAGGATTTTCTTCCTGACCAACTTTGTTAGCTACACGAGCAGCCATAGGAACCGCAGAAACACCTGCAGAACCAATAAGTGGGTTAACCTTACCGCCTGTGAACCAGTACATAAGCTTACCAAAGAGTGTACCGCAAGCAGTACCTACACAGAACGCTGCAAGACCGAGAGCAATAATACCGAGCGTCTCAAGCTTTAAGAAGTTTGTACCTGTAGCAGTAGCACCAACAGTAACACCAAGGAAGATTGTAACGATATTCATCAGTTCGTTCTGAGCTGTCTTATTAATACGTTCAACGACACCTGACTCCTTGAAGAGGTTACCAAGCATGAGCATACCGATAAGAGGAGCTGCTGAAGGAAGAAGAATAGAACAAAGTACAACAACTATGATCGGGAACAAAATCTTCTCGAGCTTTGAAACAGGTCTTAACTGCTTCATAACAACTGAACGTTCTTTCTTTGTTGTGAGAGCCTTCATGATAGGTGGCTGAATGATAGGAACAAGCGCCATATATGAGTACGCCGCAATCGCAATTGAACCCAAAAGCTCAGGTGCAAGAATACTTGTTACATAAATAGCAGTAGGACCATCAGCGCCACCGATGATACCGATAGCACCAGCTTCGTTAGGTTCAAAGCCAATCAAGATAGCACCAATAAATGTGATAAAGATACCAATCTGTGCAGCAGCACCAAGGATAAAGCTCTTAGGGTTAGCAATCAGCGGACCAAAGTCAGTCATACAACCGATACCAAGGAAGATAAGCGGTGGATAGATACCGAGCTTAACACCCTGATATAGGTAGTAGAGCAAACCGCCGTTAGTCGGCTCATTAACAAATTGCTCACCGTTTAAAGTAGTGACTGCATAGCTTATCAGGTTAGGATTGTCCGCATATGCCTGTGCAGAAATCTCATGCTCAGCCAAGTAATCTGCTAAAGGCACCATATTTGTAGATGGGGATGCCATGATATCCGGATAAAGGTTAACGAGCAGCATACCGAAAGCAATCGGTAAAAGAAGAAGTGGCTCATACTGCTTCTTAATAGCTAAAAACAAAAGTACAAACGAAATACCAATCATCACATAATTCTGCCACACAAGAGAAGCAAGACCTGATGATTCATAGAGACTCTGAAGAGAATCTAATAATCCATTTAATATTTCCATTATTACACCCTCCCTTATTAAAACGGTCTAGTGTTAGAAACTACACCGGCGCTGCCCCAGACAGAGCGTTTGTTAGATTTTTTAATATTTTTGATTCTGACCTTGTTAGGTCCGTAGATAAAGTCAACCGCTGCAGCAATAGCAGCTAAAACCTCACTGCTAACACCATTTGCAGGAGCAGTAGCTATAGTTGTTGCAGTTGCAACAGGTGTACCCTTTGGTGTGTCATCGTCATCCTTTGACTTATCTTTTTTTTGTCTGTTCTGAGCCTTATAAACAATAGTGCTGTAAATTTTGATAATACCGATAAGTAAAATCAAAACCGCAAATACAACAATGAAGCCTGTGATCAATACAGTCCAAGCTTTCATCATACTTTCAGGCATAAAATAACCCCCATATTTTCAAATTTAGTCATTGTATAGTATACACCAAAACTAATACAATTTCAATAAAAATATGAGGGTGAAAATAATTTTGTTTATTTCGACAATTTTGTTAGAATATTAACAATCTCTTTAGTTAATTAGCTTTTACAGTATAATACAAATCAAGCCGTTACAACCATTATTGATTATTTTTTCTATGGTCTCTCCTACTTTCTTTCTGGCTTGCGGCGGCATACGATATAGCTTGTTATTCAATCCCTCCGACACAAGTTCATTGACTGACTTTCCAAATATATTGGATTCCCAGATTTTCTGCGGACTTTCCTCGAATTCTTTGAGTAAATACGTTACAAGCTCTTCAGACTGCTGTTCACTCCCGACAATCGGCGTAACCTCAGCTGTAGTAGATATACGCATCATATGGATACTAGGAGCGCTTGCTTTGAGCTTTACTCCATACTTACCATTTTGTTTGATTATCTTCGGTTCTTCAAGCGTTAGTTCCTCCATTGTTGGCATAACAATTCCGTAGCCGGTTTCTTTGACCTGCTCATACGCCTGTGCAATTTTATCAAACTGAGCTTTCTTAAGTGATAACTCACATATACAATCAAGCAGGGATTTCTCGTCTTCTATATCTATTCCTGTTTGTTCTGAGAGTATTTTAAAGAACAAATCGTTATTCAAATCAATCTGAATTGATGCACTGCCAACACCTAAATCAAGTGATGCAAGATGTGCTCTATTTATATGCTCACAACTGCAGATACTATCAAGCACATTCTGTATCTCTCTGATTTTCTGCATTTTTTCTGCATTATTTCTTATAGCATCGAAAACAGATTCTTTTAACCAATGATCTTTCTTTAGAGTTAAAAGCCACTTAGGTATAACAACTCTGACCTCTCGTACAGGAAACTCAAACAAAACCTGAGCGAGTATCGCTTTTATCCTATCTTCATCAAGTTCAATACAATTTACCGGAAGCACAGGCACCTGATATTTACCACTCATCTGTGATGCAAGCTGAGTGGTCTGTACAGAAGTCGGTTCTATACTGTTTAGCAAAACAATAAAAGGTTTATTGATAGATTTAAGTTCATTTATGACTCGCTCTTCAGCTTCTATATAATCTTTACGCGGTATCTCCCCTATTGATCCATCGGTTGTTATAACAAGACCTATGGAGCTGTGTTCGTTAATAACTTTCTGAGTTCCGATTTCTGCAGCTGTATCAAAAGGTATTTCCTTATCAGACCACGGAGTTTTGACCATGCGAGGTGTATCTTCCTCCATATATCCGTATGCTGAGTCTACTACATATCCAACGCAATCAATCATACGCACTTTCATCGATGCAGTTTTGTCTACATTGATTTTAACAGCTTCTTCAGGAATAAATTTCGGCTCAGTTGTCATTATGGTTCTGCCTGCAGCAGATTGCGGCAGTTCATCGTTTGTGCGTCGCCTTACACTTTCGTCTTCTATATTAGGCAATACAATAGTATCCATAAAACGTTTGATAAAAGTCGATTTACCTGTTCTGACTGGTCCTACAACCCCTATGTAAATATCGCCCGAAGTACGGCTTGAGATGTCTTTATATATGCTTCTTTCTTCCATATTTTCCTCCGTTACACTATTGATACTATAAT
>JAUMXP010000240.1 GCA_030529125.1 Eubacteriales bacterium
CCAACAGTTCGCGAGACGATATTTTCCGTAATGCTCAACTAGCGTTTAATTTGTGGAGCCAGTATGACCTTCACAAAAGAACTACGGAATGTTTGTTGCAAAAACTTGATTTTGATTTCTTTGAGCTTTTGGATTCGGTTACGATAGCACGTTCTAGAAAGCACATTGAAAAATATTACGATACTGAAGATATTGGCAAATTCCCTACAAGGCTTAGACCCATAAGCCTTCGTGAGCCGCTGACCGATCTTCCTGATGCTGTTACTTATAACGAGATTTTTGACCGTCTTACAAAATTAAATTTGAGCATCTATACACCTACTCATTTCATTTTGCAAAGCAAGGTTGATAAGTATGCAGCTATGTATGAAGACAATTCCGTAAACGTAGGCTTTACTCAAGCCAACCGTGAATTGGGCATCCGTCGCTTAATGGCTATCAATCTGATGAAGCGTATGGAAAGCTCAGTGTATTCTTTCAATCTTACAGTAGAGCGTATTCGTAATAGAATAGCTGCGATGATAAGAAAGATAGATGGGTACGACAGACATAGCAGTTGTAAGTTAGAGCTTACAGATATAAGCGGCATTGATGAATATGATGATGGCGAAGAATTAGATTACCTGTTTTCTGTTGGCAAGAAAATAAGGGTAGATTTGGCAGACATGGACTATATCTCTTGGCGAGAAAGCCTGAATGAAGATAAGCAGGCTTTAGAATGGATATATTCCATGACTGAGCTTATTAAACCTCAGTATGACTGCAAGCTGCAAAAGCTGTTTGATGTTTTGAAGGATAAAATAAACAATCCTATCAACGAAAATAACAAGAAAATCATAGTTTTTACGGCTTTTGCAGACACAGCTAACTACCTTTATGAAAACGTGAGCAGATTTGTTAAAGCTAATTTTAGCCTTAACACAGCTATCATTACAGGTACAACTGATGGTAGAAGTACTGTGCCTCGCTTGCATTGCGATATGAACACTGTACTGACCTGTTTTTCTCCTAAATCAAAAGATAAAAATCTTTTGATGCCAGGTAATAACGATAATATCGACGTTCTGATTGCTACTGACTGTATTTCTGAAGGTCAAAATTTACAGGACTGCGACTATTTGATTAACTACGATATCCATTGGAATCCTGTTAGAATTGTCCAACGGTTTGGTCGTATAGACCGTATTGGCAGCACTAATAATGTTATTCAAATGGTGAACTTCTGGCCTGATGTTAGCTTGGACGAATACATCAACCTTAAAGCACGTGTTGAAACACGCATGAAGATTGTTGATATGACTGCTACTGGTGATGATAACGTATTAAGTGCTGAGGAAAAGATAGACCTTGAATACCGCAAGGCTCAGCTTGAACGTTTGCAAAACGAAGTAGTAGACATAGAAGATATGACTACAGGCATCAGCATAATGGATTTGGGCTTGAATGAATTTAGGATGGATCTTTTGGACTATATGAAGACTCATAAAGATATGGATAAGACTCCGTTCGGACTGCATTCTGTGGCTCCTGCTAACGAAGACTGTCCTGCTGGTGTAATTTATGTTTTGAAGAATAGATCCACGAGCGTGAATATCGATAATCAAAATCTTTTGCATCCGTTCTACATGGTTTATATTGGTGAA
>JAUMXP010000091.1 GCA_030529125.1 Eubacteriales bacterium
AGGCTTGACGTTGAAAACTAAATCGCGGTATTTAAGCGACCATTGTGCAGGAATTTTCTTGAACACCTGCCACTGACCGCCACCCTGATTAGAGCGGTGGTACTTGGCGTGTGCCTGTCGCCACAGCGGATTTTCACGCTTGGTATTCCAGATAATCTGTGGGTCAGGACGAATGAGTATGATATCTCCCCAGCGCTCCAGACGTTCACCGCAGGAGGTATCGATCAACTCATAATCCACCCAGTTAGAGGATGTTCGCATCAGCCGAGTCTCTCCTTAACAACATCAGCCATTTCCTGTGCTAATTTCTCAATCTCGCTGTAATCTTCGCCCTCGAGCATTACTCGAACGAGTGGCTCAGTACCAGAAGCACGAACTAAAATACGACCGCGGTTAGCAAGTGTAGCAGCAATCTTATCATTTGCTTCTTTTACTGCTTCGTCTGTCTTGAACTTAGCTTTGCCTTCGTTAGAAATCTTGACGTTGATAAGTACCTGTGGGAAACGCTTCATAAGCTTAGCAACATCTGAGAGCTTCTCCTGTCTACGATTGAGCAGGCTCAGAAGATGAGCACCTGTTAACTGACCGTCACCTGTTGTAGCGTGGTCAAGGAAGATAACGTGACCGCTCTGTTCGCCACCGATGTTGTAGCCACTTCTGAGCATTTCTTCTAATACATATCTGTCGCCTACAGCTGTAGCAACAAACTTCATATCATTAGCTTCGCAGAATTTGTTGAAGCCCATATTAGTCATAACAGTACCAACTACTGCGTTGTTCTTGAGTTTACCTAGTCTCTTTAAGTCTTCAGCTAAAATAGCGATGATAAAATCACCGTCTACTAATTCGCCGTTTTCATCAACAGCCAAGCATCTGTCAGCATCGCCGTCAAACGCAAGACCAGCCTGTAATTTATGTTCTTTAACATAAGCCATGAGTGTATCCATGTGAGTAGAGCCACAGTTAGTGTTGATATTAACACCGTCTGGGCTATCAAAGAGCATGTGAACCTTAGCACCGAGCTTTGTGAAAAGCTTCTCAGCTGTACGTGCTGAAGAACCGTTTGAGCAGTCAAGCGCAACCTCCATACCTGTAAGGTCGTACTCTACAGTTGATGCAACGTAGTCGATGTACTCATCAGCAGCAGTGTCGATAGTTTCCACAGTGCCCAAGCCTTCATGTGCAGGAATAGCGTAAGGCTGTGCATTGTCTAAAATGATAGCCTCGATCTGCTCTTCGAGCTCGTCAGGAAGCTTGTAGCCCTGTGAGCTAAAAATCTTGATGCCGTTGAATTCAAACGGATTGTGAGATGCAGAAATCATGATACCTGCGTCAGCGTTATACTTTCTGACAAGGTAAGCTACTGCAGGAGTAGGAACTACACCCAAAAGCTTAACGTTAGCACCAACTGAGCAAAGACCTGCAATCAATGCACCCTCGAGCATATCGCCTGAGAGTCGAGTGTCTTTACCGATGAGGATAGTAGGATGCTCAACGTCTTTGCTTGTGAGCACCATAGCAGCAGCTCTGCCGATATTCATTGCAAGTTCAATTGTAAGTTCTGTATTAGCAACACCACGTGCGCCGTCTGTACCAAATAATCTTCCCATATTTATTCTCCTAACTTAAAAATAGATTTTTAGAAATTTATTAATCAAACAAACTACCCTGAGCCTGTGCGGTTTTTACAGGAACATCATAACCGAGATGTCTGTATGCTTCAGCAGTGACGCATCGCCCTCGAGGGGTTCTGCTCAGAAAACCTATCTGCATCAAATACGGTTCGTAGACATCTTCGATAGTAACTGCTTCTTCGCCAATCGCAGCAGCCAAAGTCTCAAGTCCGACAGGGCCGCCGTTGTAGTAGCGTATCATAGCATCTAACATTCTGCGGTCGTTCTGGTCAAGACCTAACTCGTCGATCTCGAGTCTGTCAAGCGCTACACGAGCAACGTCACAGGTGATAACACCGTTAGACATAACTTCAGAGAAATCGCGTACACGCTTTAACAGTCTGTTCGCAATACGAGGTGTACCGCGACTGCGTGATGCAAGCTCGAGCGCACCGTCATCATCAATAGCTATGCCCAAAATTCCAGCACTGCGCTTGATAATATCAGCAAGCTCAGTCGGTGTGTACATCTCAAGTCGTAGTACAACACCGAAACGATCTCTCAGCGGTGCTGTGAGCTGACCTGCTCTGGTAGTAGCACCAACAAGGGTAAATCGTGGTAACGGCAAGTGGTACGATGCAGCCATCTGACCTTTACCAGTGATAATATCAATAGCAAAGTCCTCCATAGACGGATAGAGAATCTCCTCAACTGAACGCGAGAGTCTGTGTATCTCGTCGATAAAGAGAACATCGCCGGGATTCAGATTAGTAAGCAACGCGGCTAAGTCACCCGGTTTTTCAATCGCAGGGCCTGAGGTGATGCGGATGTTGACCCCCATCTCATTAGCAATAATACCTGCAAGCGTTGTTTTACCAAGTCCAGGTGGACCGTAGAGCAAAACATGGTCAAGCGACTCTTGGCGCTTTTTTGCTGCTTCGATAAAGACGCTGAGGTTCTCTTTAGCTTTAGCCTGACCGACGTACTCGTCTAAAGTACGAGGTCGTAGCGGATTGTCGCCCTCGATAGCGTCCTGTGGGATTTCTGAAGTGTCGACCAGTCGATCTTCAAAATCCATTTCAAATTCATTATATTCCATAATATATTATCCTTTCATAAGAAAGTACATCAGTATATTTCTAGTGTCAAATTATCCCATCTGTTTCAGAGTAGCTGAGATGAGCTGTTCGACAGTTAAGCTAGGGTCAAGTCGCGACAAAATCGGAGTGACATCTGCAGCTGAGTATCCAAGCACAGCTAAAGCCGCAACAGCCTTAGGGATATTGCCGGTATCAGCGATAACCGAGCCTTTAGTCACAACTGAGTCAGTGCTGTCAACGGATATGCCCTTGATCTTATCCTTGAGCTCAAGCACAATACGCTGAGCTAGTTTCGGTCCTACACCAGATGCACGTGTGAGCGTTTTATAGTCGCCAGAAGAAACCGACAGAGCAATCATCTCAGACGAAAGCTCAGACAAAATCGCAAGCGCTACCTTAGGACCGACACCTGAAATAGAAATCAGGAGTTTGAAGGTAGACAGCTCTTCTTTAGTATAAAAGCCGAAGAGCTCGACAGCGTCTTCTCTGACGTGCATATATGTGAAAAGTGTGACTGTAGTGTTGAGTTTTAAGTTTCGCTGAGTAACTAAGGTGGTGTTAACTCTATATCCTATTCCTGCGCACTCGACAACAGCAAATCCGGATTCAATATGAACAAGTGTGCCTTTAACTGAATAAATCATAGCTTAATACCTCCGTTGAGCATATTTTGTCTAAGCGATGTGCCCGCAGCGTGAGTGTGTGTGATAGCGATAGCGAGTGCGTCTGCGGTGTCGTCAGGCTTAGGTACTTCTTTGAGATGCAGAAGTCGACGTGTCATCTCCATAACCTGTGGTTTCTTTGCTTTGCCGTAGCCAGTGACCGCTACCTTGACCTGAAGCGGTGTGTACTCAAAAACCTTAACTCCACATTGTTGAGCAGCAAGCAAAATTACCCCTCGCGCTTGAGCAACCAAAATAGCGGTAGTGACGTTAGTAGTGAAATAGAGCTTCTCGATAGCTACTGCGTCGGGTTTAGCTTTTTTCAGGATAGTTATCATATCGTCGTATATAATTTTGAGACGTTCGTTGAAGTCTGTGTGTGCCTGCGTTGTGATAGCACCGAACGCTTTCGGTGTGTAGCTGTTACCGTTGAAATCAATAACGCCCCAGCCAACAATAGCATACCCAGGGTCAACACCAAGCACAACCACAAAACCCAACTCCTTTCACAAAATAATCCTAGTATCCCATAATTAAGTATTATTATATCATAATAACATTACAATAGCAATAAAATGGCATAAAAAAACAGCGAACTTTTATCATAAGTCCGCTGTAAAAATGTGCGATATACACTAAGTTTTTATAAATAATTTTCAATATGTTTCTTAAGCTCGTTCATCAGGTCAAAATCAGGCTCAGGAATAGACGAAAACGGAAAGTCGATTTTCATATTATCGTACTTGATCTGACAGATTTTTCTAAACGGCAAAAGCTCGATTTTATCCACACAATCGTGAGCATCAGCCAGTGCTTTGAGATCAAGAATATTATCAACACTGTCATTTTTAGTCGGGATAATAACCTGTCTTAGAGTTGTGCTTATCTTTAGCTTTTCGAGATACTGCAAAAACTCAAGAACTTTAGAGTACGAGCAACCTACGTTTTCGACATACAATTCTTCGTCAGTGTACTTGACATCGAGCAGTACGCGGTCTGTAAACTTAAGCAAAGCTTTGACCTTGTCAGATAAAACAGAACCAGAAGTATCAAGACAGGTGTTGATGCCGTTTTCTTTGCACAGTCTGAAGATTTCCATAGCAAAGTCAGGCTGTAGTAGTGGCTCACCACCTGAGAGAGTAATCCCGCCGTTGTCACCAAAATACTCTTTGTATCGTTTAGCTTTCTCAACTATCTCTGATGCAGTATACTCAGTGCCACCGCTTAAACTCCATGTGTCGGGATTGTGACAGCACTTGCACCTGAGATTACACCCTTGAAAGAACACTACAAAGCGGACACCGGGTCCGTCGACAGTGCCCAAGCTCTGGATAGAATGGACTATACCCTTTGTACTCATAATGTCTCGTGGAAAGTACGGCTGATAACCTCGCGCTGTTGTTCTTTAGACAGCTTGTGGAAGTTAACAGCGTAGCCAGATACTCTTATAGTAAGGTTTGGATATACCTCAGGGTCGTTGTACGCATCTATGAGCTTCTGTCTGTTCATAACATTTACGTTGATATGGTGAGCGCCCTTCTTGAAGTAGCCGTCAAGCACAGATACAAGGTTGTTCACTCTATCCTCTTCTGTTCTACCTAAAGCTTCAGGAGTGATAGAGAATGTGTTAGAGATACCGTCACGACAGTCATCGTAGCTGATTTTAGCTACAGAGTTGAGAGATGCCAGTGCGCCATTTTCCTCGCGGTTGTGCATAGGGTTAGCACCAGGAGCAAACGGAGAACCAGCCGCTCTGCCATCAGGGGTAGCGCCTGTGTGCTTGCCGTACATAACGTTAGAAGTGATAGTAAGCACTGAGAGTGTGTGGATAGCTTCACGATATGCAGGGGTTTTTCTAAGCTCTGTTATCATACGGTGAGTAAGGTCTTTAGCGATAAGGTCTACCCTGTCATCATCGTTACCGAATTTAGGGAAATCGCCGTGAGTTGAGAACTCTACGATGTATCCGTTCTCGTCAGTAATCGGGAAAACAGATGAATATCTGATAGCGCTGAGTGAGTCAGCAACAACTGACAAGCCAGCAATACCAAAAGCCATGAAGCGCTCAACTGAGGTATCGTGCAGAGCCATCTGAGTTTTCTCATATGCGTATTTATCGTGCATGTAGTGGATGACGTTCATAGTGTTAACATAGAGGTTAGACAGCCACTTGATGTAGATGTCAAAACGCTCCATAACAGCATAGTAGTCAAGTTTAGCCCCCTCGATAACAGGCATCTGAGGACCGATGTGCATACCGCTTGTAGTATCGTAACCACCGTTTAATGCAATAAGTAAAAGTTTAGCAAGGTTACATCTAGCGCCGAAGAACTGCATCTGTTTGCCGAGCTTCATAGCAGAAACGCAACAAGCAATAGCGTAGTCATCGCCATAGATAGGACGCATAACGTCGTCGTTTTCGTACTGGATAGAGTCGGTATCTGATGAAACCTTAGCGCAGAAACGCTTGAAGTTCTCAGGCAAGGACTCAGACCACAGCACTGTGAGGTTAGGCTCAGGAGAAGACCCCAGAGTGTACAGAGTGTTGAGCATTCTGAATGTGCTCTTTGAAACTAAAGTTCTGCCGTCTTCACCCATACCGCCGAGTGCCTCGGTGATCCACATAGGGTCACCACCGAACAGCTCGTTGTACTCAGGAGTACGCAGATGACGAGCGATTCGAAGCTTCATGACAAAATCGTCGATGAGCTCCTGAGCTGTCTGTTCAGTCAGAATGCCATTTTTAATGTCACGCTCAATGTAAATATCGAAGAAAGTGCTGACACGTCCCAAAGACATAGCCGCACCGTTTTGTTCCTTGATAGCTGCAAGATACGCAAAATATGTCCACTGGATTGCTTCTCTAGCATCTTTAGCAGGCTGAGAAATATCGTAGCCGTACAGCTCTGCCATATCCTTCATAAAGCCTAAGAAAGAAATCTGCTTGTAGAGTTCTTCGTACAGGCGGATTTCGTCAGAATCAAGTGAGCCAGTAGAAAGCTGAGCTTTGTCCCTCTTCTTCTCTTCTATGAGTTTATCAACACCGTAGAGCGCAACTCTACGATAGTCGCCGATGATTCTGCCACGACCGTAAGCGTCAGGCAAACCAGTGATAACGTGGCACTTACGTGCAGCACGCATCTCGTCAGTATAAGCTCTGAAAACGCCGTCGTTGTGAGTAGTGCGATAGCGGAACTCGTCTTCAATCTTCTTGCTCAGCTCGTAGCCGTAAGCGTGACAAGCCTGTCTAGCCATACGGATACCACCAAAAGGATTGACACCACGCTTAAGTGGTCTGTTAGTCTGCATACCAACGATTATTTCGTTGTCTTTATCGATATAGCCCGGTGAGTAGCTTGTGAGTGATGATACAGTATCTGTGT
>JAUMXP010000092.1 GCA_030529125.1 Eubacteriales bacterium
CGGTCTGGGAGCTAACGGAGATATCTGCGACACTATCAACAAAGCGTTAATGGGTGAAACTGTAGAGAGTTTCCCTGACAAAGCGCTCATGCCGCTTGACGGCAAACGTGTGCAGTCTACATTACAACACTATGCATACCTGCGCGTAGCTGACGGATGCGACAACTGCTGCACATACTGTGCTATTCCGCTTATCCGCGGACATTTTCGCTCTCGCAAAATGGAAAACATATTGCTTGAAGCTCAGACGCTTGTTAACAATGGTGTCAAAGAGCTCAACGTTATCGCACAGGACACTACACGTTACGGTGAAGATTTATATGGTAATCTAATGCTTCCTGAGCTGCTCAGAGAACTGTGCAAAATTGAGGGACTTGAGTGGATACGTATACTATACTGCTATCCTGACAGAATCACTGATGAGCTTATACAAACTATCAAAACCGAAGATAAAATTGTCAAATACATCGACCTGCCATTACAGCACTGCAATGGCGAGGTACTAAAAAGAATGAACCGCAACGGCGACAAAGAATCGCTGGTTGCGCTAATCAATAAATTAAGACGTGAAATACCTAACATAACTTTGCGCACTACACTTATTGCGGGTTTCCCTGGTGAAACCGAAAGCCAATTTGAAGAGCTGTCGCAGTTTGTTAGTGATATGAAATTTGAGCGTCTTGGTTGCTTTGCTTACTCTACAGAGGAAGACACAAAAGCTGCTTTGTTTGCTGACCAGATAGACGAAGATGTACGTGCACGCAGAGCACAGATTATTAACGAGCAGCAAGCCATAATCATAGAAAATAGCTGTCAAAAATATATAGGCACAACCCTTGATGTGCTAGTTGACGGATACGACCGTTACGCTGAGTGTTACTTCGGACGCTCTATGCTTGATGCACCTGAGGTCGATCCGTGCGTGTTCTTTTCTACAAACGGTATCAAGCCAAAAGCAGGCGATATTGTTAAAGTAAGAATCACCGATTATCTTGACTGTGATCTCACAGGCGAAATGGAGGTACAAAATGAATCTGCCAAATAAACTCACTGTCATCAGAATACTCTTAGTGCCAATTATGGTTGCTACTTTACTGATTGACTTTCCTTTTCATTATCTGACCTCCGGTCTGTTGTTTGGTGCAGCAGCACTGACTGACTTTTTCGATGGAAATATCGCTAGAAAAAACAACCTCATAACTAATTTCGGCAAGTTTGCTGATCCAATCGCAGACAAGATTTTAGTTATCTCGTGCCTTGTATGTTTTCAGGAGTTAGAGCTGTGCAACCCTATTATCATTCTTATTGTATTGTTCAGAGAATTCGCTATCACATCCATCAGACTCTCATCTGCTGCTCAGGGTAATGTAGTAGCTGCTAACATCTGGGGTAAGCTGAAAACAGTCACTCAGATGGGTGCTATTGTTGGTGTGTTTGCGCTTCAGTTTGCACTTGAGATTATTTCACTTGTGAATATAGACAAGGGGCTTTACTCTTCACTTGAGTATATCTTTGCACTCATCGGTGAAATACTGCTGTGGATTTCTACAGTATTTGTTATTATATCAGGCATTAAATATGTACTGGACAACAAAGATGCAATATCAGATATGTAAACATATTGCATTTTAATAAGTAAATGTATATAATATTAGAGATATATAGAGGCTTTGAGCAGGAGAAGTAACTCAAAAGACGTCACCAGAGAGAGGAATGTACGCTGAAATTTCCTTTGACTGATTTGAGCGAAATGCACCTGTGAGCTTGCGAGGGGAATTTTCAGTATCTTTGCACGGTAGTCACCGTTATCTGACACTAAAGGGCTGATTTATATCAGCTGAATTTGGGTGGAACCACGACTGCGTCGTCCCTTTTTGGGATGGCGCATTTTTTTGTTATGCACAAAAGGTTAGGTGAATATTATGTTCAAGACTTTAATAGCGGATCTCAATTCCGTTATGGAGCGCGACCCTGCCGCAAGATCCAAGCTGGAGGTTTTCTTCCTCTACTCAGGATACAAGGCAGTGCGAAAATATCGTCGCGCTAACTGGTTTTACAGACACAATATGAAATTTATTGCTCGCTGGATTTCTCAGCGATGCAGACATAAAACAGGTGTTGAGATACATCCCGGCGCTACTATCGGCAAAGGTCTTTTTATTGACCACGGTATGGGTGTTGTAATCGGCGAGACTACTATCATCGGTGACAACTGCACGCTGTATCAAAACGTAACGCTTGGCGGTACAGGTAAAGAACACGGCAAGCGACACCCAACACTAGGCAACAACGTACTAGTCGGTTCAGGCGCTAAGGTGCTGGGACCATTCAAAGTTGGCGATAACGCCAGAATTGCTGCGGGTGCTGTGGTACTCACTGAGGTTCCTGCCAACGCAACCGCTGTTGGTGTACCGGCAAGAATTGTTAAAATCAATGGCGAAAAGCTCGACTATCTCGATCAGATCCATTACTCTGACCCTGTTGCTCAGGAACTGTGCAAAATGCAGATTCAGATTGAAAATTTGAAAAGAAAGCTGGAGGAAAAAGAATGATTCTCTATAATACTTTAGGCAACGAAAAACAGGAATTTATCCCTTTTGAGGGCAACAAAGTACGTATGTACACATGCGGCCCTACTGTATATCACTATGCTCATATAGGCAACCTGCGCACATACATCATGGAAGATGTGCTCGAAAAATATCTCAGATACGCAGGCTACGATGTCAAGAGAGTTATGAACATCACCGATGTTGGTCACCTTAGTTCTGATGCTGACACCGGCGAAGACAAGATGCTCAAGGGTGCTAAGCGCGAGAAGAAGACTGTACTCGAAATCGCTAAATTCTACACTGACGCTTTCTTTGAAGACTGCAAAAAGCTCAACATCAAAACCCCTGATGTAGTTGAGCCTGCGACTAACTGTATCGCTGAGTTCATTGATATGGTATCTGTTCTGCTT
Organism: Eubacteriales bacterium; assembly: GCA_030529125.1. Classification (GTDB taxonomy): domain Bacteria; phylum Bacillota; class Clostridia; order Oscillospirales; family Acutalibacteraceae; genus Ruminococcoides. Next base: position 2,963 of record JAUMXP010000092.1, read on the forward strand.
GAGAAAGATTACGCATACATCAGCGGTGGCAACGTGTATTTTGACACCTCAAAGCTTGACAAATACTATGTGTTTGGTAATCAGAAAGAAGAAGACCTCGAAGTTGGTGTGCGCGATGATGTAGAAGAAGATCTCGCTAAGAAAAACAAAACAGACTTCGTACTCTGGTTCACAAAATCTAAGTTTGATGATCAGGAATTAAAGTGGGATTCACCATGGGGTATCGGTTATCCGGGCTGGCATATTGAATGTAGTTCAATTTCTATCAAGCACTTAGGCGAGTACTGCGACATCCACTGCGGTGGTGTTGACAACGCTTTCCCTCATCATACTAACGAAATCGCACAGTCAGAAGCATACTTAGGCCACCAGTGGTGCAAGCACTGGTTCCATGTACTGCATCTGCTTGACAGACGAGGTAAAATGAGTAAATCTAAGGGAGAGTTCCTCACAGTTTCTCTATTGCAGGAAAAAGGCTACAACCCTCTTGCTTACAGAATGTTCTGTCTGCAGTCACACTACAGAAAACCGCTTATGTTTGACTTTGATACACTTGATAACACTGTCACAGCATACAATAAGCTTGTCAATCGTATTGCTAACCTCAAAGATGATGGTGAAATTGAGACTGCTGTTGCTGATGAATATATCGCAAAATTCAAAGAGAGCATGGACAACGACCTTAACACTTCACTGGGTCTTACATGTGTTTATGATGTACTGAAAGCTAAAACTAACGATAAAACAAAATTGTTCCTCATCGCTGATTTTGACAAGGTATTAAGTCTTGATTTGATAGCTGCTGCTGAGAAAGTAAAGGCAGAAAACGAGACAAAGACAGCCGATGTTGATGTAGCTAAAATCGAGGAGCTTATTGCTAAACGTACACAAGCCAGAGCTGACAAAGACTGGGCTACTGCTGATGCTATCAGAGATGAGCTTGCTGCTATGCACGTAATCGTCAAAGACTCCAAATATGGTATAACATGGGAAATCCAGAACTGAATTAAGTATTAAAACACCCCCTGTAAACATAGACTTTACAGGGGGATTTTTTATGAAAGTAATTACAATAACTAAAAAAGGATTGCTGTGTATTTTTTCTTGTTTGTTAATCGGTGTGCTCACTGCTATCGTTGCTACCACATCGGCAACTCAGGTGGTGCAGACGGTATCAAACGAGAGAATAATACCGATATACTATGTCGACACAAAAGACAAAGTGTGCTCTATTTCTTTTGATGCGGCATGGGGCAACGAACAGACCGAAACTCTGCTTGATATACTCGACGAACACGAGGTGAAAACAACCTTTTTTCTTGTCGGCGAATGGGTTGATAAATATCCCGAATCAGTCAAGGAAATAGCTAAACGCGGTCACGACGTAGGCAATCACTCAGACACACACGCTCATATGACTCAGCTGTCGCTTGATGAACAAAAAAAGGAATACGACAACTGCAACAAGAAAATCAGCGAAATAACGAAAAAGGAAGTAACGCTATTCAGGCCACCATACGGTGAATACGACAACAATGTAGTTAGTATATGTAACGACAGCGGTATGTACTGTGTTCAGTGGAATATAGACTCTCTTGACTGGAAAGATCCGAGCCCGCAGGATATGGTCACACGAATTGAGAACAACCTCTGCGAAGGCTCCATAATACTTCTGCACAATGGTGCGAAAAACACACCAGAGGCACTGCCGCTAATAATAGAAGCTATCAAAGCTCAGGGATACAAAATTGTCCCAATCAGCGAGCTCCTGCCACAAGGAGAGTACTACACCGACCACGAGGGTAAGATGATACTAAAATAAACAAAAAAGCTATGATGCTAACCATCATAGCTTTCTTTATTTCAACCTAAGTGTAAAAACTGTATCAATATCAGCCACGAAATGCCGTAATATGTAACTACCGCTACCATATCATTCACTGTTGTAATCAGCGGACCTGATGCAACTGCTGGGTCAATGCCTATTCTCTGGAAAAAAACAGGGATAAAAGCTCCTGAGAAAGAAGAAATCACCATAGCTACAATCATCGCAAATCCAAGGCAAAACGAAATAGAAAAAGAAAAACCAATGCCGTTGCCTGTTATACAAAGGTAGATGCCGATGATCACAAACGATAACACACCAAGTATAACACCGTTTAATAGTCCGATTTTGCATTCTTTAACTATCAACTTGAATTTCTTCTTTGCGCTGAAGTCGCTATCCATAAGCGCTCTTATTACAACCGCAAGCGACTGTGTACCTACATTTCCAGCCATATCGAGTATCAAAGACTGGAAACACATTATAACTGGTAGCTGAGCTACAATAGCCTCAAACACTCCTACAGTAGCCGAAACACCTGTTCCTAAAACCAGCAGGATAACAAGCCACGGGAGTCTCTTTACTACTGAACCTAAAACAGGCTCATACATATCTTTATGTTTGTTTTCTGCTACATTCACCTGTGGTGACTGTAATTCTTTAAAATCCTTTACTTTAGATGTATGGAACATGCCACATCTTCTTAACACTCTGATCATTGTAAGTGCCTCCTTTACACATTTTTGTATAAAGAGCAGTATAAGTAGTGCTTAAAAAAGGGCATAAAAAAGGCTCCCATAAAGGGAGCCTATAAGTTTATTTAGGTGAATTATTCGCCGTAAGTGTAAGTTTCGTAAAGATATTTACCTGAGCTTAAAGTAGTCAGATAGTATCCTGTGCCACCTGTAGCACCGGCTATATCAACACTCTGTGCTGAGCCGTTATTGAAAATAACTGATGCGCCTGCAGGAATGGTCATAGTATAGATTGCCTGACCACTTGAATTATTTCTGACAAAGGTCATAGGCTGACCAGGCCATGTGTTGTTCTTGGAACCTAACCAGTAATAGCAGTTAACAGTTGACCAGCCCAGAGCATCTGAGAAATAGATTGTGATATCCTCAGCTACGTCACCACCGACTTCATCCTGCTGTTCGCCATACCACATCTGCTTGAATGTAGTTTCTGCTACACCCCATGCACCTGTTGCATCTAGCTCTGTCGGATAATAAAGCTTGCCTGAACATCCGTCGAGCTTGATATCAGCTGTTTTGTTGTTACCATCGCTACTAAATACAATAGTATCAAACTTAGAGAAATTCAGAGTAACTGCGTAGATGTTCTGGCCATATGAATTAGTTTGGATATATGAACCAATCTGTCCCGGCCACGCTTCTACAGGAGTATTAGAAGCACTGTTGAAATAGTACGCTCTGATATTACCAAAAGCGTTGCCGTCTGTGTAGTATACTGTCTGCTGGTGAACCTTGTCGCGCAATGTATCAAACTCAGCGATTGCAGCTGCAAGTTCAGTCTGTGCTGCCTCTGTGAGAGCTGTTGTGTCAGTATCTTTGTACTTGTAAACAACTTTCTTTAATGCCTGATATATATCGTATGATGAATACTGGAAGTATCTTGCAAGATAATCTGTAGCTTTCTTGTATACGTCTGCATCAGCTTCATCTGCTGCAGTTACTGCTATATCCTTAGGGAAAACCTCAACAGGGAAGCTGTTGATAATCTTAGCAACAAACTGCTGAACAAGAGTTGCGTCCATAACGGTTATCTCTGCTTCACCTCTGACAGCTGCCCTTTTTGCCTGCTCTTCAGATAAAGTAATGAGCTTAGCAACATGACGCTGAATCAAAGTAGCATCTATAACAGCTACATTGCCGTCACCGTTTACATCGCCGTAGATAATCGGATTAACAGATGGTTCTGGTGGTGTTGGATC
>JAUMXP010000004.1 GCA_030529125.1 Eubacteriales bacterium
AAATTAGAATTGCAGACACAACATTATGTAAAGAAAACAGTCACTTCAGCTTTAAAGAAAAGCTGGAAATTGCTCGTTTGCTTGAACGACTTTGTGTTGATGTTATTGAACTTCCTGAAATTATAAATGAAAGAACAGACATTCTGTTTGTCAAAACAGTATCTTCTTTTGTGAAGAAGAGCGTGATTTCTGTTGCTGCAGGCTCTACTATTGAGAGCATCGAAAATGCGAAAAAAGCGCTTTCTAACGCAGCCCATCCTAGCATTCGTATAGAGCTTCCGGTATCACCGGCTCTGATGGAATACAACCTCCACAAGAAATCTCCAAAGATGATTGATTACATCAAGAAGTGTGTAGCATTAGCTAAAGAAGGATGCGATAATGTTGAGTTCTGTGCAGTAGATGCAACCAGAGCAGAGAAAGATTTTCTCATAGATGCTGTCGAAGCGGCAGTTGATGCAGGTGCAACAAGCGTATCTGTTTGTGATTCTGCTTCTTCTATGCTTCCTGATGATTTCGCAGAATTCGCTAAGAAAATCAGCAAAAAAGCTGATGTTGCGGTTGGCGTTAAGTGTGATGATAAAAACGGTCTTGCGATTGCACAGGCTATTCTGTCCGTTCAAAACGGCGTTGATATTGTTAAGACAACAGTTGACGGTGATTGTGTATCACTGGAAACTTTTGCGACTATGATTAAAAACTGCGGTGATTCATACGGCTTTGAGAGCAACATCCGCTACACAGAAATCCACAGAATCATAAAGCAGATTAATCGTATCGCAGAAAACGCAAACAACGAGAATGCGGCTGTTACTCTTACTGACGCTGACGAAACTTCTATCCACTTGGATGTCAAAGATTCTCAGGAAGATATCGCTGTTGCTGTCAAGAAACTCGGCTATGATCTTTCTGAAGAAGATGAAATCAAGGTTTACGAAGAGTTCATCCGTGTTGCTGAGAAAAAGAACGTAGGCGCTAAAGAGCTCGATGCAATCGTTGCATCTGTTGCACTTCAGGTACCTGCTACATATAAGCTTATTTCTTATGTTATAAACAATGGTAACATTATTAACTCAACGGCTCAGATCACATTAGAAAAAGACGGCGAGCAGTTGCAGGGTATCTGCATCGGCGACGGCCCTGTCGATGCGTCTTTCCTCGCTATCGACCAGATTGTCGGACACCACTATGAGCTTGACGATTTCCAGATTCAGTCAGTTACACAGGGTAAAGAAGCTATGGGCTCTGCGCTTGTAAAACTCAGAAATGGCTCTAAGCTGTATAGCGGTAACGGTATTTCTACTGACATTATGGGCGCTAGTATCAGAGCGTATCTAAACGCTGTAAACAAAATCGTTTACGAGGAGGTATGAGCATGAAGCTCTCATTTTCAACTAAAGGCTGGCATCAGAGTACATTTGAAGATTTCTGTGATGCTGCTAACTATATCGGTTTTAAGGGTATAGAACTCCATAATATAAACAACCGTCTTTTCACTCAGAAAGATGGTGCTTTCCACGATTATACTTCTGCGGCTACTTTGCGCAGACTTTTTGAGAATAAGCTCGAGATTCCTTGTATCGATGTTGTGTCAGACATTGGTAACAGTGCGACAGAAGCTGGCACTATTGATGAAATCAAGCGTTGCATCGAGATAGCGAAGAATCTTCGTATCCCTAATGTGCGTCTGCGTGCATTTGAGGGTAGTGACAAAGATGCTTCCATTGCTCAGGTTAAGAAGACTATCGAAGCAGTGCATGGTTTAGCTAATGATAGTAATATCATTTTACTTGTTGAGACATCAGGACTTTTTGCTTCTACTAAAGAGCTGTGCGAAGTGCTCGACTCTTTTGCAAGCGATAATGTAGCGGCGCTGTGGCATTTGTCACACGCTTACTTTACATGTGGTGAAACACCATCTCAGGTAATCAAAAACTTGGGTGCTTATGTTAAGCACGTTCATTTTTCAGATGCAAAAATGGTTGATGGTGAGGTTGAGTACTGCCTTGCAGGTGAGGGTGAACTTCCAATAAAGAAAATGATGCTCGCACTTAGCTCAGTTAACTACGACGGATATATTTCTCTTATCTGGGATCCAAGTTGGTGCGAAGAGCTTGATGATATGGAGATCATCTTCTCGCAGTTTAAAGAGTATATGAAGCAGTTCGATGATACTTCAAAGAACAAGAAAACACTCTACTACAACAAACGTCACACAGGTAAATTTGTGTGGAAAAAAGACTTGCTTATTGACGCTACTTTTGCAGATGTACTTGACAGAATGGTCGAGGAATTCCCTGACCAGTATGCGTTCAAATACACAACACTTGACTATACAAGAACATACAGTGAGTTCAGAGATGACGTAGATACTTTTGCTCGAGCTTTAATCGCTATGGGCGTAAAGGCAGGTACAAAGGTTGCTGTGTGGGCGTCTAACGTGCCACAGTGGTACATTGCGTTCTGGGCTGCTACAAAAATCGGTGCTATTTTAGTTACTGTTAACACAGCGTACAAAATCCACGAGGCTGAGTACCTGTTCAGACAATCTGATACACATACTCTGATTATGACTCAGGGTGCCAAGGATACAAGCTATGGAGATATTGTAGCACAGCTTTGTCCTGAACTCGAAAACACAAAAGAGGGCGAGCAGGTACACTCAAAGCGTTTGCCATTCTTAAGAAATGTTATCACAGTCGGCTTTAAGCAGAAAGGCTGTATGACATGGAATCAGGCACTCGAGTTTGCGTCTAAGGTCCCGTTGTCAGAGGTTCATCGCATGGCAGCTCTGGTTGATAAAAATGATGTATGTAATATGCAGTACACATCAGGTACAACAGGCTTCCCTAAGGGCGTTATGCTCACTCACTACAACATCGTAAACGACGGTAAATGTATCGGTGATAGAATGGATCTGTCTACTGCTGACAGAATGATGGTACAGGTACCTATGTTCCACTGCTTTGGTATGGTACTTGCCATGACAGCTACTATGACTCACGGTGGTACACTTTTACCACTGCCATATTTCTCACCGAAGCCTGCGCTTGCTTGTATCAACAACGAGCACATCACAGCGTTCCACGGTGTACCTACAATGTTCATAGCTTTGCTTGAGCATGAAGACTTCGAAAAAACCGACTTCTCCTATATGCGTACAGGTATTATGGCGGGTTCACCTTGTCCGATTTCTGTTATGCAGGACGTTGTCGATAAAATGAATATGAAAGAAATCACTATCGTTTATGGTCAGACAGAGGCGTCTCCTGGTTGTACTATGAGCTCAACTGACGATCCACTTGAGGTTCGAGTAACAACAGTTGGTCGTGCACTTCCTGAGATTGAGTGTAAAATTGTTGATCCTGAAACAGGCGAAGAGTGCGAAGACGAAGTACCTGGTGAGTTCTTGGCGCGTGGCTACAACATCATGAAAGGCTACTACAAGATGCCTGAAGCTACTGCTGCGGCTATTGATAAGGACGGTTGGCTCCATACAGGTGACCTTGCTTGTCGTACTAAAGAGGGTAACTACCGTATCACTGGTAGACTCAAAGATATGATCATCCGTGGTGGTGAGAATATCTATCCTAAGGAGATAGAGGAGTTCATCTATACTCACGAGAAGGTATCAGACGTACAGGTTATCGGTGTGCCTGATGAGCAGTATGGCGAAGAAATCATGGCTTGTGTTATCTTAAAAGATGGCGAGTCTATGACTGAAGCAGAAATGAAAGAATATATCGCAGCTAATATGGCACGTCACATGTTACCGCGTTACGTTGAATTTGTTACTTCGTTCACAACTAACGCTGCAGGTAAGATTATGAAATATAAAATGCGCGAGCAGGCTGTCGAGAAATTAGGTCTGCAGAAAGCTGCAAGTGTGGAGACAGCATAATGTATAAGAATTATGAGGTAATAGACGCTCACTGCCATATTTATCCAGATAAAATTGCTGCAAAGGCTGTTGGTGGTACTGATAATTTTTATGATATTGTTTCAAAATGCAAGGGTACTATCAGTGACTTGCTTGAACAGGGGAAAAAGGCAGGAGTGGATCATTTTATTGTTCAATCAGTAGCCACTACTCCTAAGCAGGTGCGTTCTATTAACGAGTTTATTGCAAGTAGCGTATCAGAGCATAAAGGTTTGCTTACAGGACTTGGAACACTGCATCCTGATAGCGAGGACCAGCGAGCTGATGTAGAGCATCTAGTATCGCTAGGACTTCAGGGTGTGAAACTCCATCCTGATATCCAGCAGTTTGCTATAGACGATAAAAGATGTTTAAAGATTTACGATCTTTGTCAGGAGTTCAAACTCCCTGTATTAATGCATACAGGTGATAATCGTTACGATTATTCTAACCCTAATCGTTTGCTCCCTGTATTAAAGGAATACAAAAATCTGACAGTTATCGGTGCTCATTTTGGCGGTTGGTCTATGTGGGATAAGGCTTGTGAGGATTACGCAGGAATTGAGAATTTCTACGTTGATTGCAGTTCAAGTCTGTATGCTATCTCAAGTGAAACAGCAAAGAGAGTAGTTCGTACCTATGGTGCTGAGCATGTGCTGTTTGCTACTGATTACCCGATGTGGAATCCAAGCGAAGAGATAGAGCGCTTTATGGCTATCGGTTTAACAGATGAAGAGAATAGATTGATTTTCTCAGAAAACGTCAAAAAGCTATTTAATATTGAATAAAGCGAAAGCCTCCGAATAATCGGAGGTTTTTTCGTTGTGTTTATTGCTAAAAACAGCTCTCAGTATTTGTGAAGTATTTTGGCTTTTAGGTGAAATATCAATAGCGTTTTAATAATAAAATATAATTTATATGCTTTTGATACTGTCATATTGTACAACAAAAGCCCAATAACTTTTGTAGTTATACCACTAGGATTTTTGTGTCAATATGGTAGAATATAGGTGGAGAAAAGCCTATATATTAATTGTGAGGTGATTTCATGAAAAAGATAACATCAATTTTACTAGCTGTTATTATGGTAATAGGTGTGTTTTTTGCTGTGCCAACTACAGCTAATGCCTACGATTATTATTATGATACTGTAACAAGCGGTGATTATGTTTACAGAGTTTTGCCTGATGGTACTGCTGAGATTACCGGTTATGTAGGCTATCAACAAGAGATTGAGATTCCACCAATAATAGATAATTACCTTGTTACAAGCATAGGTGATGAGGCGTTTACGTACAACTTGAATCCGCCGCCATTAATGAGTAGTATAGCTCAGACAAGGGCATCAAAATACGTAAGACTGTATAAAGTAGTCATCCCTATAACAGTGAAGAATATAGGCGATAGAGCTTTTTGCCTATGCAATTATCTTTCTGAAATTGTCATCCCTTCGTCTGTTACCAGCATAGGTGATGATGCATTTTATGGAACGCCGTGGCTTGAGAGTCAACCGGACGGTTGTGTGTATATTAACGACGTGCTGTACTGCTATAAAGGCGATATGCCTGAGAACACCGATATAGTTGTAAGAAACGGCACTGTACAGATAAGCTCACATGCGTTTATGGATTATAAAAATCTATCTTCAATTACAATTCCTGATTCAGTAACAAGTATAGGCAGTTTTGCGTTTTATGGTTGCACAGGGCTTACTTATGCGCCGCTCCCTCCTTCACTGACTAGCTTAGGCGAGTATGCGTTTTATGATTGTGTGGGCATTACTGAAATTGAGCTACCGCCTTCATTAACAGTTTTAGAAAGTTCTGTATTTGAAGGATGCGAAGGCATTACAGAGGTAGTAATTCCGGATACTGTAACATACATAAAAGCATCTGTATTCAGATATTGCAAGAACTTGTCTTCAATTACTATCCCTTCTACTGATATACGTATACTGAGTGGAACTTTTGATGGAACACCTTGGTACAAAAAACAACCTGACGGCTACATCTATATAAATAATATGCTGTACGACTATAAGGGAACGGTACCGGAAAACACTGTGGTAGAGATAAGAGAAGGAACAACAGAGATTTGCGCCCAGGTGTTCGAAAACCAAAGAAACATTATAGGAGTAAAAATTCCTGATTCTGTATCAATTATCAATGTTGAGGCATTTCGTTATTGTGACAATCTAAAGTATGTTGTAGTAAGAGATACAGTGAAATCTTTAGGCTTGTATGCTTTTTCACAGGGGATTACGATGTACGGAATGGCAGGCTCTGCTGCGGAGGAATATTCAAAAATACCTAGGTTTGAGGTTAATTTCATATTAATCGGCGATGTTGATGATGATGGCAATATCTCTATTACTGATGCTACTGAGATTCAGCGTATAGTAGCGCTTCTGTCCCAGATGAATGACTTCAATGTTGTTGACTATGATGGTGATGGCGTTGTTTCAGTTTTGGATGCGACAAGTATCCAGTTGAAATTAGCTAAAGCTTAGTAAGATACACTTAAATAATCCGCGCAATAATAAAAGCACCGAGAATATCCTCGGTGCTTATTTGTTTTTATATTGTTTTCCACAACAGTGTGTTGTCTTTGATTACTACTTCGAGTTTTCCCTCTTCTTTGAGATAGCTCAGGTATGAGCGGACAGTAGAGCCTACTAAGGAATGCTGTCTTATGCTCATAATCAGATTGTAGTGAGAGAACAGCTCTTTGAGCAGTTGTTCAAATGTCATTTCAGTTTTGCACAAATTACATATTCTGTCTGCTATTTCATAAATTTTATCGCGATTTAGCTTTATCAGTGGCTTAATATCCTCTACAGTATCAACATGTGACATAACAAAGCGTTTTGCGTTGAGATTCTCAACAAAATCTAAAGATTCAAGATGCTTTTTGATGTCAAGAAGATAGGTGATACCGTATTTTTCTATGATAGCTGCGCTAGATACAATGTCGCCGACAAAAGCAGTGTCGTCAGGTGCAACGATCGCTATCATACCGAGTGAATGGCCTGAAATATCGTAGGTCTTAAGCTCAGACGGAAAGTCGTTTGAGCATATATCTTTTGTTTTGCTTTTTTGGGCTAAAAAGAACTTGTGCTCCATTTCTTTAGGGATATATCCACCATAGATATGAAGAGGGTTAATAATAGGAAATTCAAGGAAAGGTCTGTCGATAGAACTGCAGAACACATCGCAACCTGTTTTATCCTGAATGTACGCATTACCGCCAATATGGTCAGCGTGTGCGTGAGTGTTTATTATACCCTTGATTGTCCATCCCTGTTCGTTACAGATCCTTAAGGTCTTTTTTGCTGAGTTTTTATCAGATCCGGAATCAATCAGATAGACCTCGTTTTCGTTATGCTTATATATACCGACCTTTGACGGACTTTCAATAAAGTAACATTTCTCGCTGACTTTTACTAATTCAAACATTAAAATCACCTTAACTATTATACTTCCCTGAATTTCAGTTTTCAAGCATTAAAGTGATGAGCCGATGTGAACAATAGCGTTTCCGTCTGAAATTAGTTTTGCACATTCGTATAGGCGTGCGACAAACGGCTTTGTGCCCTTTACACTGTGGGCAAATTCTGAAAGAATTTTTCTAGCTTTTTTAGCAACTACGGGATAATCAAAAACGAGGTAATAGCGGTTTTTGTAGAAGAAAGCAGAGTTGTTGTAGAAGAAAATATCGGTATCGCAGAGCTTTTCTATAGCGCAAAGCATGGTTTCTGCGTTATCAAATTTATAGCAAGGATATTGCGTGATACGCTTAATCCTGTACTTTTTTCGTTTACTTACTTTTTCGCACAGTGACATCAGTATCAGCATTCCGTTATCGTTTGGTACAGCTTCGAGTATCACTGATTTGTTGTGTGTTGAGATTGAGTTTTTGACACAGGCTAGTGTCAATAAACGAGATAGTATCTTTTTTGAATGAGGGTCAGAGGTAGAGAGTTTGTTAAAATCAAGGTCGAAGTTTCTCATATCTTCGCTACATAGAGAAATCAATAACTTAGTGTCTGACAGCTGTGAGATTTTCACATTGCGCCCTCCTTTTGCATCTTTATAATAGAAAACCGATAGGTAAATCAGTTTCACTTAATACATACTATGCTAAATGCACGTCTTATGCAATGGTGAGTTTCTGGCATCCAAAAAATGCTCTAATGTTTATTGACACATAATTTAGGTGATGATAAAATTATGTATATATTAAGTTTTCAAAGGAGAATTGTTATGCCACAATGGTTAGATAATGCTGTTTTTTATGAGATTTATCCACAGAGCTTTTGCGATAGCAACGGTGATGGTATAGGCGATATACAGGGTATTATCTCTAAGCTTTCATATATAAAGGAGCTTGGCTGTAATGCGCTGTGGATTAACCCTATTTACGACTCACCTTTCATGGATGCGGGTTATGACGTAAGAGATCATAAGAAGGTAGCTCCTCGTTATGGCACGCTTGATGATGTGAAAGAGCTGTTAAGCACTGCTCACAGTATGGGTATTAAAGTGTTGTTTGACTTAGTCCCTGGTCATACAAGCGACACAAACGAATGGTTCCTGCAGGCTAAAAAGGCAGAAAAGAACGAATATTCAAACCGATATATATTTACAAATTGTGTGTGGGATGCACCGCCACAGTACAGACTGATGTGTGGTATCTGTGAGCGTGATGGTAACTATCTTGTTAACTATTTTTCATCACAGCCTGCGCTTAACTACGGCTTTTATGAAATCACACACAAGGATTGGCAGATCCCACACGACAGCGAAGAAGCTCAAAAAACAGTTGAGCTGATTAAAGATATCATGCGCTATTGGCTTGATTTAGGTGTTGACGGATTCAGAGTTGATATGGCTGATTCTCTTGTTAAGAACGATGACGAAAAAATCGCTACATCAAAAATCTGGCGTGGTATCAGAGAGATGATGGACAAAGACTATCCTGAGTGTGCGCTGGTTTCAGAGTGGTGCAACCCACAGCGTTCTATTAACAATGGTGGTTTCCATATGGACTTTTACCTTGATCACTACGGCAACGGTTATTCAACACTTTTCCGTTATCTTGTTGATGGTGAGAACAAGAGCTTCTTCTCTGATGATGCACAGGGTGATCTTAGCACATTCCTTTCTGAATATCTTGAGAACTATCCAAAAACAAAGGACAATGGCTATATCTGCTTCATGACTAATAACCACGATATGCCACGTGCCACTCACTATATGAGTAAAGAGATGATTAAGCTTACACATGCGTTCATGATGACTATGCCGGGTGTACCATTTGTGTACTATGGCGATGAAATTGCTATGCGTTATCAGACAGATCTTGTATCTAAAGAAGGCGGCTATTCACGTACAGGCTCACGTACTCCTATGCAGTGGGACAGCTCAAAGAACCTAGGCTTCTCTACCGCAGATGAAAGCAAGCTTTACTTGCCGGTAGACAAAAACGCTGATGCTCCTACAGTTGAGAACAACAAGGGCGTAGAGGGTTCAGTGTACGAAAATCTGAAGTGCCTTATTGCATTGCGCCATGAGAACGAAGATCTTCGAAATGCGTCTGATTTTGAGCTTATTCACGCTGAGAAGGGCGACAGCCTATTTATCTATAAACGTGGTCAGTTTACTGTTTACTTCAATGTGTCAAACGACAAGAAGGAAGTAAAGCTAGAGGATGTAGGCGAAATCGTCTTTATGCTCGGTGAATATGACATCGACAATGAAACATTGATACTAAAAGGCAGAAACGCTGTAATTATTAAAGAATAAGAGAAAAACACCTCCGTTTTACGTTTGACGGGGGTGTTTTTATGTTATTTCGTAAAATATATGTATAATAGATTTATAATTTTAGAGTTTTCTGTCGTCTAATATAGTGAAAGGGGGATGAGCATGAGCAAAAACACATCGCTTGATTTGGATTCAATATACCTTGAATATAAAGATTATATTTTTCGTACTTGTATACTGTATTTGAAAGATTACCATTTAGCTGAAGATTGCACACAGAATGTCTTTATTAAAATATATAGAAAGATACATACATTCAAAAGAAAATCATCTCTAAAAACATGGATAACAGGAATATGCATAAATACTTGTAAAGACATGATAAAAAAGAAAAGACATATAGAAAGCATTGATGAGACAACACCTGATATAAGCACCGATATTGAGTCACAAATTAGTGTTACAGAAGCTGTGATGTCACTTCCTTTGAAGATTAGAGAGGTTGTAATTCTTTACTACTATAGAGAGTTTACAATGAAAGAAGTTGCCGAATTTACCCATACTAAAATTTCCAATGTAGAGTATCGTTTACGCCGTGCAAGAGCATTACTGAAAGATATGTTAGGAGATGATTTTTGTGAGTGAAATAAGAGAAAAGCTTGAGCTTGAGCTTGATAAGTATGAGTTTCAAACTGATATAGAAAACCTAAAGATAAAAGAAAATCATCGTATGATAAAGCGTAGGAAAACAGCAATAGTTTTGTCTACGATTGCTATAGTTTTCATAGTAGCACTATCTGTTATATTTACGATAAATTCAACACCAAACGCTACTATAAGTGCCAATACGATGACCAATAAGACTGTAGGTAATCGCTCTTTCTTTATTGTAGCATCTGCACTAGATAGCGAAACTGGAGAGCCAATGGAAGCAACTGTAGATGATGCTCTGGTGCTAGATAAAGATATGATTATGATACAGACAATGCTTTCGTGTACATATTATGTTAGTGGCAACGAAAAATACAATGGTGTATATGACCCTTATGATGAAAGACTTGAAGAGATATTGGCACAAGAGGGGCTAACTGTTAACAAGTGTTTTAGCGTTATGGGCGATGAATCAATGTGGGTCGAAGGTGAAGATATTACTAAAGTTGAGTACGAAGTCAAAAACGGGATATTATTTAAATGGACGGACTCAGTTGAAAGTAAACGCATCGTCTTGAATAATGATGAAGTATATAGTCCTCAGCGAGTGGTGTTGTGGAGGCCATCAGAAGAACTACTAACATGGATAGAGGATCAAAACTCTCATAATGGACCAGTAGATTTTTCTACTGCACCAAAAGACGAGATTTCCATAACAGTTACATTTTCTGATATGAGCGTTGCAACTCGTAAACTGAAACTATATTATAACGATTATGGCTATCTGGTCGTAGAAACTGAAGACGGAACAAAATACAATGATGGCAAGCTCGATGATTACGAGCATTGGTACAAAAAAGTTTGTGAGTATGATGAGAATGGAAACCCAATAATTTGGGATTATTCGGGGCGAAGAAGTGAATAACTAATAAAGACATTAAATAATACTGCAAAACCAAGAGAACAAAAAGCACCCGCTTAAAACTATTTTTAAGCGGGTGTATTTATTATTACTTAATAAAGCCGATTTTCTTCATGCATTTGTCGAGAGTACGCTGTGCAAGACGGTTTGCAAACTCGTCTGACTTTGCGTAGCATTCCTGCAGATATGCTTTGTCTTTTAAGAACTCTTCGTAACGCTTGCGGATAGGAGAGAGCTCAGCGATAACAGCTTCGCCTACTGCAACCTTAAAGTCGCCGTAGCCTTTGCCATCAAAGTCGTGCTCGATCTGCTCGAAAGTAAGACCTGTGACAGCAGAGTAGATAGACATAAGGTTGTTGATGCCGTCTTTACCTTCACCGTAGAAGACTTTAGCGTCGTTGTCTGTTACAGCGCGCTTGAACTTTTTCATAATAACATCGTCAGAATCTGTAAGAAGTACGCAACCGTTTGCGTTTGTATCAGACTTGCTCATCTTGGAAGTAGGTGTCTGAAGACTCATTACTCTAGCGCCGTTCTTAGGGATAAAGCCGTCAGGAATTTTGAAAGTATTACCATAAATACCATTAAAGCGAGTAGCGATGTCTCTGGCAAGCTCAAGATGCTGTTTCTGGTCAGCGCCGATAGGAACTAAATCTGCCTGATAAAGCAGAATATCGCCTGCCATAAGTACAGGATAAGTGAACAGACCTGCGTTGATATTATCAGCGTGCTTTAAGCTCTTATCCTTAAACTGTGTCATACGTGAGAGTTCACCAAACTGTGTGTAGCAGTTTAAGATCCATGCAAGCTGTGAGTGAGCAGCTACATGGCTCTGGATAAAGAACGGAGATTTCTCAGTATCAATACCGCATGCAAGGATAGATGCATATGCATCGTAAAGATTCTTTCTGAAAGTTGCTGTATCCTGTCTTACAGTGATTGTGTGCAAGTCAGCAAGCGCATATAAGCAGTTGTAGTCTTCGTTTTCCTGCATTTTAACCCAGTTGCGAATAGCACCTAAGTAGTTACCTAAAGTGATGGTGCCACTTGGCTGGATAGCGGATAAAACGACCTTTTTCTTAGCTGGGGTTTGTGTTGTTTCCATAATAATCACCTGTATATACTATAATTACTTAATAAACTCTTTAGCTACTTCTGAGATAATTTTGATACCCTGAGTGAGCTCTTCGTCAGTTGGAGTAGAGAAGTTGATTCTGAATGAATCGCAAGGGATTGAGCTGTCAGTGAGGAATGCATTTCCTGGTACTACGCAGACCTTACGCTCTGTTAATGCCTTGCAGAAAGCGAGCATATCAACATTTTTTGGGAGAGTACACCAGATGAAAAGACCACCCTCGATTTTATTGTATGTAATACCTGTCTCAACGACATACTCATCAAGTAAATCCATGCAGAGGTTAGCTTTTTTGGTGTAAAGTTTACGCAGGTAGTTTAGATGACCTTTGTAGTCATATTTAGTCATAAACTCGTTGCAGATCATTTGTGACCACATTGTTGTGTGAACATCCTGACCCTGTTTGCAAACGATCATTTTAGCCATAGCGGCTTTGTTAGCTACCATAAATCCTACGCGGATACCTGGAGATACTACTTTTGAGAAAGAACCTGAGTAGATAACGATACCCTCAGTATCAAAACTCTTGATACAAGGTACATCTTCGCCGCTGTATCTGAGATCTCCGTATGGGTTGTCTTCTATAATAAGTACGTTGTACTTTTTAGCAAGTTCGTAGAGCTTGTGACGTTTTTCTATACTCATTGTAACGCCGGATGGATTCTGGAAATTAGTTTTATTATAGATTTTTTTTGTTTTTGGATTAGCTATGATTTTTTCTTCGAGCTATTAAATTTTCATACCGTCTTTTTCGACAGTAACACCTACAAGGTTTACGTTGTAACTTCTGAATGTATTGAGCGCACCTACAAACGACGGTGCTTCACAGATGAGCACATCATGTTCGTTTAAGAATGTTTTAGCAGCAATATCCATAACCTGCTGTGCGCCTGATACAATAATGAGCTCATCGTCTTCTTTGATGATGTCAAGCTCAGTGCTAAGATAATTCTTGAGTGTGTTTCTCAGCGGTGTGTAACCGTCAGAAATGCCGTACTGAAGTACACCGATAGGGTTTTCGTCTAGAAGTCTAGTAGAAATCTCCTTGATAGCATCAACAGGGAATGCGTCAGGTGCAGGATTGCCGGCTGATAATGAAATAACACCAGGGTCTGATGCACTCTTTAAAATCTCTCTGATAGCGTTAGGTTTCAGAGCTAAAACTTTATCTGAAAAATTGTAATTCATATTGTCACCTTCTAAAAAATCCAATTGATTTATATTAACATATTTTAACTGTGTTTGCAACCAAATTGCTACTTTGAGGTATTATTTTGAGAGAAAAAACATCGAAATATATGATATTTTGCGTATTTGTGTAATTTTTTGTTGTATATGTTTGAGTTTTATAGTATAATGTTGTATGTATATTTATCTTTTTTATCATTATAGGAAGGAGAATCGTCGATGGGTTTCGATTATAATGACGAGTTTGATTTTAACGAAATCAGTTTAGACAATCTTGAATTAGATATCGATAATTTCGACGAAGACGAGGTTAAAGAGCGTAAACCTATGAGCAAAGCTGCTCGTGCTCGTCGCGATGCTGCGCGTGCAAAAGCCAGAAAGAAAAAGCTTTTTGCTAGAAGAGTAACTATTGTTGGTTTTGTAGTTCTTTTTGTATGCTTAGTTGTTACTACACTTTGGGTGTCTATCAGCTGGATCGCTGGATCTATCGGAAGTGATGATGAACCTACTACATTTACAGCACCTCCTACTGAGGCTCCTACTACAATTACTTTTAATGCACCTAGCATTGAAGATGATAAGGAAGTTAAAGGTAAGTATTCAACATCTGACAGTTCAGTATATATCTACAATAACGCCGCAATGAAGACTTTTTCAGGCGATGATACTACTGCTATAAAGTACGCTGAGACTATTTCTCAGTTTAAGGAAACTATGGGTGAGGACGTTACAGTCTATAGCATGGTTGTACCATCACACATTGAGTTTTCTGTACCACAGCGTCTAGTAAAAGATGGTGAAGTTACAACTGCATCTCAGACTGATTTTATTAGAACTGTATACGAAACATACGAAGACGTTATTCCTATTAACTGCTATAATAAATTATCTGAACATTGCAAAGAATATATATATTTCAACACTGACCACTATTGGACGGCGCTTGGTGCATATTACGGATATCAGGCTTTCTGTGAAGAAACAGATCAGAAGAAGCTTGATATTGAAGTATGTACTAAGAACACAGTAGCAGGCTACGAAGGACCATATCTGTACTATGATGAGAGTCTAGCAACGGACACAGTTGAGTACTGGACTTTCCCGTATGATTCTTACGCGATGCGTACAGAAGCAAACGGAGGTACACCGTATCAGACTAGCATCTTCTATGGTGGTGCTACAGCCGGTATCTACACATATGGATTGTTCCTTTGGAACGACTGTCCGCTGTTTGTTGAGTACAACGAGCAGTTAACAAACGGAAAGAAAATTGTAGTAGTAAAAGACACCTTCGCAAATCCGTTTGCGTCATATCTGACAGCAAACTATGAGCAGGTGCACATAATAGATTACAGACGCTATACCGGCAGTTTGCAGAAATATTGTCTTGATAATGAAATTGACGAAGTGTTATTTATCAACGATGTACATTCAGCGAGTGATACTGATCATCACGCTGCGATAAAAACACTATATTAATTATAAAGGAGGTGTGACGGTATGCTGGCAAAAAAGGTAAGGGTTAATGTCTACGGTGAAATCGCCAAAGGGCTATATTCAGGATATTCAAGTGGCGAGGGCATAAATAATATGAGCTCATACATTATCAGTAGGAAAAATGTATACGACTTTTTTCGAGGCGTTGTTATTGCCGTCGCAACTCTTAAAAGCGGAGAACAAAAGTGTATCGTTGCACCTGAGGGCGAGATTTTCTATGAACCTGATATCAAAGAGTATCTCGATAAATTAAGAAATGTAGAGATTGAGTCTATAAATTGTTTATATGAGAAATCCTGCGGTGCTATCATTATACACAAAACTCCTGAAGGTAATTACAAGGTGCTCCTAGTTAAGAACCACAACGGCAGATACTGGAGCTTCCCTAAGGGTCACGTCGAAAAAGGCGAGACTGAAGAACAGACAGCTGTCAGAGAAATCAAAGAAGAGACAGGTCTTGATGTAGAAATTGTTGATAGTTTCAGAGAGGTTTCTGATTATTGTCCGTTCGGTCGTATCAAGAAGAGAGTTGTGTTCTTTATGGCGCAGACGTTCTCTACTAATGTTACAGTACAGAAAGAGGAGATTGATTCTTACATCTGGGTTGACCTGTATGATGTACATAACAAGTGCACATACGATAACGACTTGCGTGTTATTAAGAAAGCCAGAGAGAATATCTCTAGATTAAAGTGAAAAAACAACAGCCTCACGTTACAAACGTGAGGCTGTTTTATTATATCTTATTTAGTTCATTGAGATCCATGCAAGGTCTGTATCAGTACCGAGGTTATCGATGCTGTATAAGAACAGAACGTGGTCAAAATCTTTGTTATTCATAAGCTGTGTTATGCTCTGCTTGTAATAGCGCATATCTACCATAACAATTTCGCTGTAATGGTCAGCAAGAAATGGTGTGAGCGCATGGGCAAAACTGTCTTTAAGGATAAGTAACTTCTTATCATTACCTTGCTCTTTAAGAGCTTTGTTTGTGATAGTTGTGTAAGAGTGGTTACCATCTAAGAAGACAGGGTACTTATCATCTTCTTTTAGTCTTTCTTCAAAGAACATAGAGTCAAACGAATCTGTGTTACTACCTTCTGTAATCTCCACAGTAATGCTGTCTTGTGCGATGTTTTTACTTTCCCATACTTCGATAGAATCAGGCTCTGTCATCCAGAAACCACTTGAAGAATATGCAGTGCCATAAAAATCGCTATAAGCGCTTATATTGTAGTTATCTTTAGTTAAAGCTGTGAAATCAAGAGAGTCTGCAAGCTCACAGTATGCGAGATATGCACCGTGAGTTGTCCAGTGATGGTCGGTTTTGTAGTATACCTGAGTGCCTGATGCGTAAGCGTCTTTGAACTCTTTACGTATGTCAACAAAAGTTACACCACTGTCTGTCAGAGTTTTGTTGATGTCTTCAAATCTCTCATCATCGTGGTATACGATCTCTTTGTTTGGTAGAACATCGCTTACAATATATCCTGTTGACGGAGCGAGAAGCATAGTAACAGGAACGTCTGTTTTCTGTGCGAACTGAGCTATAACATCAATGTTAGTGTATAGTCGGTCATACTCTGGCGGGTCGTTTACCAGATAGCCGTTGTCACAGTGGTAGATACCGTTTGACAGCGGATTTCCTAAAGCCAGATTATAGTAAGAATTAAGTCCGACCCAGAAGGTTCTGTATGGTGTGTGGTCAGAAAGATATGTTTCGAACTCCTCACCAAAATCACCTGAGAAAAATGTGTCGGAGTTAAACTCAGGGAACTGCTTAAGATAGCGTTTTTCAGAGGAGCTGTATTCATCTTTAGGGAGAACAAAGAACAAAATAGCCATACCGTATATAAATATCAAAAATACGATAGAAGGCATAAACTTTAGAACCTTTTTCATAATACGCTCCTTTCTCTGAAAAATTAGAATTTGAAGTATAAGAATGGGTTGTAGCTCTGGTTAACAAGAGAAGCTGTACACAGAGTCATAATAGCCATACAGTACACTGTGTCTAGTGCAATCTTTACACCAGTGTTGCTTACTTTATTATATAGCTTAAACATAAGCGGGGTTGAAGCTATACCCGCAATGATAATCAATGGTAAATATGAGAGAGTAGTTGTCAGTGCTGTTTCTCCGATAACAGGACCTGTGAAAGAGAACATATTGACTATATAGTCAGACAACTGTGACATATCTGAGAAGAAGAAGAGTACCCAACCAAGGATAACAAAGAACAGTGTGTAAATATGCTGTATAGCAGCAGGTAATTTATCAAGCCATTTCTTGAGAATTAACTTTTCTATAATCAGCAGTATGCCGTAGAATAAACCCCACAGAATGAAGTTGTATGCAGCACCATGCCAGAAGCCGGTTAAGAACCATACAATAAGGAGGTTTAATGTCTGTCGCATAGGACCGACACGGTTACCACCCAGTGGGATGTATACATATTCTCTGAACCATGTGCCCAGCGTGATGTGCCATCTGCGCCAGAATTCAGTGATAGACTTAGAAATGTACGGATAATCGAAGTTCTTGAGGAACTCAAAGCCGAACATATTACCCAGACCACGAGCCATATCGGAGTAACCCGAGAAGTCAAAATAAATCTGGAACGAATAGCCGATGATTCCTATCCATGAGCCAAGCCAGCCGTTTACTTCGCCTGATTCGCGGATGAGGTCCCACATAAGACCCATCTGGTTAGCAATCAGAACCTTTTTACCAAGACCAACACAGAACAGCTTAACGCCGTTTGTGAAGTTGTCTAAGGTTTCTTTTCTATGATCAATCTGATATGCAACGTCTTTATATCTTACGATAGGGCCAGCTATCAGCTGTGGAAACAGTGAAACATAGGTGCCGAAAGAAATGATATTCTTTTGTATCGGAGCATCATTACGATAAACGTCGATAGAATATGACATAGTCTGGAATGTGTAGAAACTGATGCCGATAGGTAGTGGTACCTCGATAGGTGGAATTGAGAGGATATCTGATAAAAACGGAATTGCGTTTAACGTATCCGATATAAATCCTGCGTACTTGAAGAATCCGAGCAGACCTAAATTTATGCATATAGATAAAAGCAGGAAGGTTTTTGCAATACGCTTATTCCGGGTTCGGTATTTATCAATGAAGTAACCGCAGGTGTAGTCGACTACGGTGGAGAACAACATCAACAATACGAATACAGGTTCGCCCCATCCATAGAAAGCCAAGTTTGCAATAAAGAGGAACAGGTTGCGCAGTTTAAATGGAATGGCATAATAAATAGCCAAAACAGCCGTTAAGTAGAAAAATAAAAACAAAACACTGGAAAATACCACAGCGCGCCCTCCTTTCGCAAGCACAAAATTATGTAAACTATAATTATCACATATACAGTTATTTTAGTTGGTTTGTAAATAAAAGTCAATGTAAATTAATACTATAAAACACAGCAAAAAAACACGTTTTTTGTATAGAGAGTAGAATAAAAATATTATTCTGATAATTAAAAACAGTCACTGTTGTTTTAGAGTAAAATTTGATATATAATCAGAAAAAGGCGGTGAGCTTGTGGGTAGATTTTTCAGATCAAATAAATGGATATTTATGCTTTCGGGTGTGTTCATATTTGCGTTAATTATGTTTAATATATACGATATAACGGTTGATAAAACCGAAAAGTTCGCATATACAGCCGATGAGATAGAGGCGCTGGATATAGAACTTATCAATATTAATACAGCTGATCTTAATACTCTTTGTGAGCTTTCGGGTGTATCTGAGTCAACCGCACAAAAAATAATAGACTATAGAGAAGAAAACGGAGATTTTCTGAGTATTGAAGAAATTATGGAAGTCAAAGGCATAGGGGAAAAGACCTTTCTGAAAATCAAATCACAGATAACAATATAAAAAGAAGCACCTGAGTATTTTCAGGTGCTTTTATAGCTTTAGAATATAATGTTCTTCTTGAAGTCTTCGTTACATCTAGGACAGTGAATCTTTTGCTTGCCTTTACGTTTTTTTAGTCGCAGATGAGCTTTGCAGTAAGGGCATTTCACATATCGGTGGGTTTTGAAATCTCGTAATTTATAGTACTGTCTTTTGAAAAATCCTGTGATTATGCTATAGAGCTTTATATATGCTCTGTTTTCACGTAGTCTTTTGTTAATGTTTTTGGACAATGATCTGAAAACATAAATTCCAAAAGGCACCATAGCAATAAGAAAAACCCATGGTGAAAGTACAAACCAATACACGATATAAATAATTGCTGTCAGAACAAGCAGAAATGTGTTTAGCTTATCATGACCATAGCGACCCTGCATAAAAGACGCTAACTTAAACATCAAATTTCTAAACATAGTATCTTCCTTAAAGTAGTGTTTAGATTATCTTAGCACACAGCAGACACTATTTCAAGAACAAACTATTAACAATAATCAAAAACCTAACGAGTTGTAGCTCTCACTTAGTAGCGATGCACTTTCTCTGAGTTTTTTGGCTTCGTCACGCTCTAAGGATAGCTCCAGTATAGACGAAATACCCAGACGGTTAATGATACAAGGATTGCCAATAAATGTATCAGTGACACCATAAGCACCACACATCTGTGATGATACTGTAAGCACGCTGTTTTCGTTTTGGAATATAGCTTTTATAATTCTGACTATTGCCATACCTATGCCGTAGTAGGTGGCTGATTTAGCTTTGATTATCTCTTGAGCAGAGGTGCGTACCTGGTGCTCAATTTTATCAAGCTGTGATATTTTGAATTTATCTTTGTTATCGTTTATAACATCGAAGAGAGGTTTTGTTGCAATCAGTGCCTGTGACCACGGGACAAACTCAGAGTCACCGTGTTCACCTATGACGTAGGCGTGAATATTGCGAGGATCAATGAGAAAGTATTTGCCAAGCAAATATCTAAGACGTGCTGTGTCCAGAGTTGTGCCAGTGCCGATTACCTTGTGACTGTCAAAACCTGACATCTGATATGTGATGCGTGTCATAATATCAACAGGGTTTGTCGCAACAAGAAAGATGCCAGAAAACCCGCTTTTCACTACAGGTTTGATAATTGATTCAAATACCTGTGCGTTACGCGAGAGAAGCTCTAGTCTTGATTCGCCTTCTTTCTGATTTACACCAGCGCATATTACAACGATATCTGCATCGCTGCAATCGTTATAGTCACCTGCATAGATTCTCATTGATGTGCCTGAAAAAGCAAGGCCGTGGTTTAGATCCATCGCTTCACCTATAGCACGTTCACGGTTTATATCAATCAGAACAAGCTCATCGCAGGCATTCTGGTTTAATGCAGCGTATGCAAAACTCATACCAACCATACCCGTACCGATAAGAACAATTTTTCTGTTATCCATTTTTATCACCTTTTTTGTTTATTTACCTTTAGTATTTGCAATAAAAATGTGTATAGTGTATTGCACTGCAAGTTTTTTATAGTTATAATTAAATGGAGGGTGGTGATAGCGTATGAACAAAGTAAAAGAAAAGGTTAAGCACAAATCCCATAGAGTGGTGCAATATATAGCTTCGTTTTTGAAATGGGTGTTTATTGCGCTTATCACGGGTGCTATCGGTGGAGCTATCGGCGGATTGTTTCGCTTTTGTGTTGACTATGCCACAAAGCTTAGAACCGCACATGAATTTTTGATTTATTTTTTACCACTCGGTGGTCTAATAATCGTATTATTGTATAAGGTATCAAGACTCAATAATTCCACTGATACTAATCTTGTTTTAAAATCTATCAGAAGTGACGCTAAGGTTCCGTTGCTTTTAGCTCCGGTTATCTTTGTTAGTACTATTATCACACATCTTTTCGGTGGTTCAGCTGGTAGAGAGGGTGCTGCGCTACAGCTTGGCGGATGTATCGGTGAGCAGGTTGGCGATCTGTTTAAGCTCGATGAGAAAGATATGCATATCTGTATGCTGTGTGGTATGAGCGGACTTTTCTCGGCATTATTCGGTACTCCTGTTACAGCAACGATATTTGCTATGGAGGTTATCTCTGTAGGTATTTTTTATTACAGTGCGTTTGTGCCTTGTCTTGTTTCGTCAATAGTGTCATTTGCTATTACACAGTTGATGGGGCTTAAACCAGTTGTTTTCAAACTGACCAATGTACCGAAACTTGAAATGTGGACAATTTTCAAGGTAGCTATCATCGGTATAGGTTGTGCGGTTGTTGGTATTGTATTTTGTCTTTGTTTAAGATACACCCACAAGTTTTCCGAAAAGCTATTCAAAAATGAATTCTTAAGAATTGCAGTAGGCGGTGTGCTGATAGTTTTACTGACATTGCTTATCGGTACAAGATACAACGGTATCGGCGAAGATGTTATCAGCACAACATTTAAATATGGGGAGATTAACTGGTATGACCCGTTGTTTAAGATTTTATTTACAGCTATAACAATCGGATTTGGATTCAAGGGTGGCGAGATTATTCCTACACTATTTATCGGTTCAACATTCGGATATGTTATCGGCTCGATGATTGGACTTGACCCTGCTTTCTCGGCAGCTATAGGTATTGTCGCATTATTCTGTGCGGTTGTTAACTGTCCGATGGCTTCGTTTGCGCTGTGCGTTGAGCTGTTCTCAGGTGGCTCGATAGTTTTGTTTGCGGTGGCGATTGCTGTCAGCTTTATGCTGTCAGGTTACTACGGACTGTATCCGGGACAGAAGATTATATACTCAAAACGCAGAGCTCGTTTTGTAGACAGAAATGCAAAGTAAATATTAATAATAAAAGGCACAGTAGATTGTACTGTGCCTTAGTTTTTAGCTTACTACATTTTTAGGTGTGCCGTTAATGAAGCTTTCTATATTTTCACATACGATATTAATCAGTCGTTCGCGGGTTTCTATAGGTGCCCATGCGATATGAGGTGTGATAAGAAGGTTCTTTGTGTTTTTTAGCTTACAGTCTTTGCTCATTGGTTCGATAGATAGCACATCTACGCCTGCACCGCCTAGGTGATCACTTTCAAGCGCATTGATGAGGTCTTCTTCTACCATAACTGCTCCACGTGCGGTGTTGACAAAGAAAGCTCCTTGTTTCATCATATCAAAAGCCGCTTTATCAAACATAGCGTTCGAGTCCTTGTTCAGCGGACAGTGGACTGTTACTATGTCACTACTTTTCAGCAGGGTTTCAAAATCAACAAAAGTGACATTATCCATATGTTTTTTTGAGCGATTGTACGCTAGAACATTCATCGAGAAAGCTTGTGCGATTTTAGCGACTGCTTGTCCTATAGCACCAAATCCGACAATACCGATTGTCTTGCCACTTAATTCGTTTAACGGGAAAACAAACGGAGAGAAGGTTTCTGCAGTTTGCCAACCGCCGTTGTGACAGAAATTATTGTATTTGCCTACGTTGGAGTAGTGCTCTAAAATCAGTGCGAAAGTGTGTTGTGCAACAGCATCTGTCGAATATGAACCTGCGTTGCAAACAGTGATGCCGTTTTCTCTGCAATACTCTATGTCGATGTTGTTATAGCCTGTTGCAAATAGTCCGATGTACTTAAGTTTTTTTGCGTTTTTCAGATTATCTTTGTTAAGTAGGGTTTTGTTGCAGATTACTGCATCGGCATCAATAATTCTATCTTCTATTTCTTCGTACTTTGTAAGGTTATATGTAACAACCTCCCCAAAAGCTGAGAGAGGCTTGAGTGAAATGTCGCCGTTAGTTATGGTTTGTGCGTCTAAAATTACTATCTTCATAATTCACCTCAGTGGATTTTTATTTATTATAGCTTTACTGAGTGAAAAAAGCAAATCACAGAATATCAATATATACTTCAAGCATAGACAGATACGTTTCTGCTGTGTGAGCATAGCTAATAAGTGAATCGCTGTAATCAGGCGGGGAGGAATAGCTCACGGTATCAGCACCACTTAAAAGGTAGTTTTTGATTTTACTAAATGCAGTGTTGTCTGAGCCTAGAAGGATAAGTCCGTTAGAAAGCATATTTTCTTCGTTGAGAATTTGTGCGAACATATTTAGATAGTCGTATACGCTTAACTGGATTCCCATAACTTCATAATTAGTATCGTAGTAGTCTTTTATAGTAGGAGCAAGGCTGTTTGCAGACTCCAAAAACTCATTCAGCTTAGCTGTGCCTGAATAAGTTTTTAGTTCTCTGCCACTGTATTGTTGATATTTTTCATTTACTATTGATATGAACTTATCGTAGTTTACACTTGTATCAGCATCAGGAAAAACAATCGTGCGACCGTATTTTGTGAATCCCCAGCTTTTCAGCGGAACCTGAGTAATAAAATCCTCAGGATTGACAAAGTTGTAGATGTTGCTGTAGTGCGGGTCTTTTGCTTCACTGCTTGTGGTAGTGTTAGGAGAAGCAAAAGTATAAGCGTAGACGTTATCAGTGCCATACATATCAACAAGACTTTTTGCCATAAGGTTTGCTACAGCGCCACCTCTTGAGTGACCTGTAATCAGGAATTTGCAGTGGTCACGGTCTATGCCGTAGTTGACCATATACATATCGAGTTTATCGAGTGCAAATTCGGTTGCTGTTTTATATCCCTCATGAGTTTTTGTCTGATTGACATTTCGTCCTATCTCAAAATTTGAGTACCATTCTTTTGCGAAAGTACCTCGCAGTACTACAGCTACTAATGTGGTATCTTCCATTTCTTGTGATGAGATAATCATACCGACAGCGGTCTGGTCATAATCTTTAGAATAATTGAACT
>JAUMXP010000093.1 GCA_030529125.1 Eubacteriales bacterium
TCAGACGACATAGAGTAGATACCGCGGTTTATATTAACACAATTTTTTTCTATAAAATTTGAAATCGTTTCGGATAATGCAGGCGCTTTAGGAAAAGAAGTTGCCGCATTATCAAAGTATATTTTTTTCATATCAATCTCTTTTATTCTAATTTAGAATAATTTGTGATTCTAATATAGAATTATTTATATTTCTATTCTAGAATTATACGTTTGTTACCCTCATATTCTTCGACAGCACCGATAATGCGTGAAGAGAGTGTGCACATCTGCAATCTGGACAATAATTTGTCCGCATCTTTATCAGATACAGCTATCAGCAAACCGCCTGAAGTCTGTGGGTCATATAGCACATCCAAAACGTAAAGTTCAACCTCTCCCGCATCAACATGCTCACTAGCAAATTTACGGTTACGATACATACCCTCAGGCAAAATACCCATCTGCGCAAATTCGTATGCTCCGTCAATCACATCGATATTTTTAGTATATAGTCTGATTTGCACATCAGAGCCCTGAGCCATCTCAAGACTATGACCAATCATTGAAAAGCCTGTTACATCAGTGCACGCATGAACATCAAACTCGAGCATACACTCAGCAGCTGATTTGTTCAAAAACGTCATTGCTTCTATTGCTTTATCAATGCTTTCCTGTGATGCTATCTCAGCTTTCTGAGCAGTTGTGATGATACCTATACCTAATGGCTTAGTATATATCAGTTTATCCCCTACTTTTGCTGCACTGTTAGTCAGTATCTTATCAGGATGAGCTAAACCCGTAACACACAAGCCGTATTTAGGCTCGTCATCGTATATGCTATGGCCACCGCTGATAACAGCACCTGCTTCAAACACTTTATCATATCCGCCTTTGAGTATCTGATGCACGTCAGAGTTGCTCATGCTTTTAGGCACACACATAATGTTGAGAGCAGTTTTAGGCTGTGCTCCCATAGCATAAATATCGGATAGTGCATTTGTAGCAGCTATCTGTCCGAAAACATACGGGTCATCAGCAATCGGTGGAAAGAAATCCACTGTCTGAACCATACACAAATCGTCAGTAAGTTTATATACACATGCATCGTCGCTTTTATCAAAACCAACGAGCAGATTTTCATCATGATTTACTTTTAAATCACCAAGCAACTGTGCAAGTACTCCTGCGCCTACTTTAGCACCACAGCCGGAGCATTTAGACAGCTTAGTGAGTTTAACATTATCTTTCTTATCCAAGATATTATCTCTCCTTATACAAGTTCAGGCAAGCCTCCAGCACACCGCCTGCTACTGACAGCGCTTTATCAGAAACAGACCCGCAGTGTTGAACTATACCTCTAGGGTCTACATCACCTGACTTCATATTAGCAGTTACCATTGTACCTTTAGGCAGTATTCCTCTAAGCACTCCTGACACATTACAAACAACCGGAGTACTATCAACACAAGCCACAGCCTCTCCTTTACTAACTATATCTCCTATATTATATATAGGATTAAACACTCCATAGTGAGGAGCTCTTATGATTCTATCATCTGTGTGACCATCTATATCACCAGGGATACCTGTATTCTCAGCAGCAGTTCCCTCATAATACACTCGACCAAGGTAGTGTCCACGCTTAGTTTCTACTACAGCGTGACAATCCACCTGCGCTGTAAATCCCGGACCAACTCCGATTACAGCAGGAGCGTCGGTAATTTCAGTGCCCAGATTTTTCTTAGCTAAAATTGCATCGATAACAAAATCGGGTTTCAACTCATTTATGCAGTGAGCTTTGCTATCAACAATAACCGCAATATTACCATCAGCTATAATCTCTCTTGCTTTATCACAACTTGACGCTAATACAGCTTGAACATCTTCGACAATAGCTTTACCATTATATACCGCTTCTGAAAAACACACAGTACGTCTTATAGCGGTTGGTGACTCTATCTCAGTCATAACAATATCAAATTTAGCTCTGTGAAGTCGCAGTGCAATACCTGAGGCTATATCTCCTGCACCCTTAATTACTGCTAACATACCATTCTCCTTTATGTAGTGAAGCTATAATACATTTACTATGTATTTTTTTAGACAACGCTTGTGCAACAGCCATGCTATTTTCATCGTCGCATTTATTAATAACAACTTTATCATGTAAATTCTCAGTAGCTATAAGCTCAGAAACTAGACAATCAGTCACAAGCTCTGATTCATCACAGCTAAGTATCTCACACGCTTTCTCATATCTATGAGTAACATCACACAGCTTTTGACCTATAGCATCAACACCGACTACAAGAATTGTCTGATTGCTGTCTATAGGGATTACAGGCTCATTATCTAAGTGTGCTTTAAGTGGCAGATGCTTTGAACCGTCGGCTTCAACTAGAAGATAATCGCAAAGCGTTGACAACTCATTAATAGAAAGTGCAGGTGCAGAGAGCTTATCACCACAACACACAGAACCAACACAAATGCAATTATTGTTATTTAGTGCTTTAGTTATATTTAGGGTATTATCAACACCATCTTCTGTAACTACATTCGGATAGACATCGCTTTTCATAATATGAGTAGTAGTAGTGATAATAACTGAGCCAAAATCAGACAACTCACGCGCTAGAGTATGCATGAGCGTTGTCTTTCCCCCACCGCCGATAATCGAGGTTATTCCTTTTTTAATTTCAAGTAAATTACTTATCATAGTATTATTCTTTATAAAAGATAACGATTCTCAAACAATATGCCAATGCACTATAATGCACTGACATATTATGAATATTATTCTTATTTAGAATTATCTTCGATCCAAGAAAAATGCTCTACATATTTGTCATAAAGATAATCATTGAGCTCTTTTTCACACGCACGAAACTCAGTAAGAATACGCTCACCGTTTTGAGTCAATTGAGCACCACCACCATCAGCGCCACCGATTTTTGACGCTAACAAATCAAAGCCGAGGTGCTTTTCAGCGCGGTTGATAATAGTCCATGCTTTTGAATACGACATATCAATATCCATAGCAGCTTTGCGTAAGGATCTATGTTCTTTGACTTTTTCGAGTAGCAGTGCTACCCCTGGGCCAAAGCATTTTTCATCAGCAAAAAGCTGAATTGTAAGCTTAGGATGTAGTTTAGGATCAGACATCAGTTTTTACCCAATCTTTTATCTAGTGTTTTTCTGACAGCGCGTAGGATGTTCTCATAACCAGTGCAACGGCACAGATGACCTGAAAGCATCTTTCTGAGTTCATCGTCTGTGTAATCACGACCGCTTTCGAGTATTTCAACCGCAGACATAATAACACCAGGTGTACAGAAACCGCACTGAACAGCAGTTTCGTCAATAAATGCCTGCTGAATATCAGACAATTCTCCGTCTTCGCTCAACAATCCTTCGAGTGTTCGGATATGTTTACCTTCCGCCCAGACAGCAAGATAAATACAGGAGTTAAAGCATTCTCCATCGATGAGCACATTACAAGCACCGCACTCGCCTACTTCGCAGCCTTTTTTTACAGAAGTCATGCGGTAGTCGTTTCTGAGCATATCAGTGAGTGACGCACGCACGTCGACCATCTGCTCAACAGGTTTCCCGTTGATAGTACATTTCACAAGTTTATACTGTGCCATCAAAGTTCACCTCCTGCAAGTTTCACGCACTCTGAAAGTGCACGATACGCAAGCTCAGTAGCAAGATGCTGACGGAATGCTTTGGATGCGCGCCAGCTGTCACGAGGTTTAACATCGTTTAATACCTGCAAAGAAAACTCCTTGATGTTTTCTTCGTTCACAGCTTTTCCTCTGATAAATTCTTCTGCGTTTTTCGCACGCATAGGTACAGGTCCTGCTACACCGTAAGCAATTCTGACATCAGTAAATGTCTTTTTATCGTCAGAGAGTTTTACGTTTACTGAACATCCTGTCGTAGTGATGTCCAGAGCGTTACGCATAGCATATTTAATATAGTGGCCGTGATAGCCTTCAAATTTCTCTTTTGGAATTATAATAGCTGTCTGAATTTCGTCAGGCTTGATGTCAACCTCGCCTGCCCAGATATAGAAATCAGAAATAGGGATAATACGCTTGCCGTTAGAACCAGTAAGCTCAACTAACGCATCTAGCGCAAACAATGTAGACGCTGAGTCAGCAGACGTAACACCGTTGCAGGTATTGCCACCTATAGTGCCGATGTTTCTGATTTGAGGTGAACCAACCATATCTACCGCTTCACCAAGCACATTGATATATTTCTGAACTATCTCATTTTTAGTGATATGTGAAAAGCTAGTGAGTGATCCGATACGGATAGCTCCATCATCGTCAAGCTCAACTCCGCGCATCTCATCGATCATGTAGATACTGATCAGTTCTTTCCCTGCGCGTTTACCCTCTCTGATCTGAACCAGAATATCGCTACCACCAGCGAGAATCTGAGCATCAGGATGTTCTAAACGCAGTTTTATAGCATCTTGTACGCTATTAGCTTCGTACAACGCTTTGATGTCATACATAATCTCGCCTCCTTAAATCAATCCGTTGTTTGAAAATTCTTCAAACAAAACGTGTGGTGTCATTGGAATTCTATCTATCGAAACACCCGTTGCATTCAGCACAGCGTTTCGAATTGCCGGAGCCACAGGACAAGCCGGTGGTTCACCGAGCGCTTTAGTACCAAACGGGCTGGTAGGCTCAGCATTCTCTACAAACTGAGCTTCCAGATGAGGATGATCCATAAATGTAGATAATTTATAGTCAAGCAGGTTATTATTGAGAGTTTTGCCTGTTTTTGAATCAAAAATTTCCTGCTCAGATAAAGCGTAGCCGATGCCCATAGACATACCGCCGTGCACCTGTGCTTCTGCCAGTGCAGGGTTAATAAGTTTACCGCAATCGTGAACATTAACAATATCGTTGATCTTCACCTTGCAAGCACGAATGTCAACCTCAACATCTGCAAAGCAACAACCAAACGAATAAGCGTTAGACTTAATCTGATATGTGCTCTCGGCTGTGATGTGACGGCTGTCTTCCATGCTATACAATGCAGTAACAGCTAATTTTGCAACATCCATCAGCACAGTACCATCTTCTTTATTTATGATATTATTATCAACTATATCAAGCTGCCCTGCGTCAATCTCAGTGAGTTTTTGTGCATAGTCAAGAATACGTTCTTTGAGCATTTTACCTGTCTGGTTGATAGTCAAACCGCCAACATATGTCTGACGCGAAGCGTAAGCACCGGTACCAAACGGAGTAATGTCTGTATCCTGATTAGATACAACATGCACTTTATCTACAGTAATACCGATAGCATCAGCAGCCATCTGAGCAAAAGCAGTATCAGCACCCTGACCAATCTCAGTCTCGCCAAGCTGAAGCTGAACTGAGCCGTCCTGATTGAGCACAATACGGCTTGATGATGACTCCAGACTGATTGGCCATACAGCTGTATTGTACCAGAACACAGCCATACCTATGCCTTTTCTGATATTACCGCTCTGGTTCTTGTATTCTTCGTACTTTCTGTCGTAATCGATATAAGCTTTTGCCTTTTCGATACACTGATTGAATGTATCAAAGTAGTTAACATTCTTAGAAAAACTATCTTTGTATCCTACAGGCATTAGATTTTTCTGTCTGATTTCAAGCGGAGTTTTATTAAGCGCTTTGGCAATATCATCAATCTGGCTTTCAACTGCAAACATAGCCTGCGGAATACCATATCCACGCATCGCACCACCAACAGGTCTGTTCGTAAAAACAGTATAGCAGTCCGCCTGAACATGAGGACAAGGATATAGCTGTTTGAAACATCCCATACCCTTAGCTGCGATAGAATGTCCGTGAGAAGCATACGCTCCCTGGTTAGAAAACGCTTCGAGCTTTCGAGCTACGAAAGTACCATCAGGACGAGCGTATGTAATAATGTGACTTCTGATAGCGTGGCGTACTCGCTGAGAAACAAAGGTTTCTTCTCTGGAGCTATCAATTTTCACAAGTCGTCCACCAACAATGGTTGACAGATAAGCACATAGCGGCTCATACAATACATCCTGTTTATTACCAAAGCCACCGCCAATGTACGGCTTGATAACGCGGATTTTACCCCAATCCATACCAAGTGCCTGTCCGACCACTCGACGAACAATATGAGGAATCTGAGTTGAAGTAACAATAGTGATTCTGCCGTTTTCACTACTTGCGTAGCAAATATGATTTTCGATATGACAGTGTTGCACAGTTGGGGTGTCGTACCAGTTGTCAAATTTTATAAGACCTTCTTCTTTAATGGCTTCTTCGTAATCGCCGACACTCTGACTTGTATGCGCAAGAATATTGTTAGGATACTTCTCATGAAGTAAAGGTGCGCCATCTTTCATAGCTTCCTGCACATCAAGTACAAACGGATATTCTTCGTACTCGACCTTAATAGCCTTAATCGCCTGTGAGGCTGCGACTTCATTTTCAGCAACAACAGCAGCTACATCATCGCCATAAAAGCGAACAATATCTGTAAGCAATAATCTATCAGCCACGTCCTGATGTGACTCGTCTGTTGACCAAGGGTGACCTGCAGTCGGGAAGTAGAATTTAGGCACATCAAAACATGTGACAATCTTTACAACACCATCGATTTTTTCAGCTTCTGAAGTATCGACTGAAAGAACCTTTCCGT
>JAUMXP010000241.1 GCA_030529125.1 Eubacteriales bacterium
GTAGTCAGCGTTAGGAATTTTGCCTAGCTCAATGCTTGGTCTGAGCTCATAGTCGCTGTGGTGAGTGCGTTTTCCCTCGATTGCGAACTCGCTGCCGTAGTAGATAGACGGTGCACCCGGCATTGTAAACAGCAGGGTGTAGGTGTTTTTGAGTAACGCTTTGTCGTTTAGTGTACTGCTAAGTCTGTTTACATCATGGTTGTCAGTGAAGTTGTACAGATATAGATTTTTGTATATGCCGTATGGTCCGCACTGCCTATCCATTGAGTGTGCAAACTCAAAGTAGTTTCTGTCGTTGTGGCAAGAATACAGCGCCTTGTATGTTTCGTAGTTTGTAACAGAGTCGAGCGTGTTCTCGTTAGCCCAGCGGTTGTAGTCGCCGTTAGTGATTTCGCCATAGAGCCAGAAGTCCTCTTTTATGCTTTTGCATGTGTGTCTGAGCTTTCTGAAAAACTCAAGGTCGATGCAGTCAGCAGCGTCGAGTCGCAGGCCATCGATGTCGAATTCATCGATCCAGAATTTAACAGCATCGAGCAGATGGTTTACAACTATATCGTTTTGTAAATTCAGCTTAACAAGCTCGTAGTGACCAGCCCAACCCTCGTATGAGAAGTTGTCGCCTTTAGGGCTCTGTCTGTCAAAGCGAATGTTGTGAAACCAGTTGCAGTATATAGACGACATACCATTTTGCTGAATATCTTTGAACGCAAAGAAATCTCTGCCGACATGGTTGAATACACCATCAAGCAGTACTCTGATGCCGTTTTGGTGCAGAGTATCGCATATTTCCCTAAATGACTCATTGTCGCCTAAACGACAGTCGATTTTATAGTAATCTATAGTGTCGTAGCCGTGTTTAGAGCTTTCAAAAACAGGGTTGAACACTATAGCGTTGACGCCCATTTCTTTGAAATGATCAATGAAATCGTAGATTTTGTCTAGTCTGTAAGTCTGAATACCGTCATTTTGTTTTGGTGCGCCACAAAATCCGAGTGGATAAATATTGTAGAACACCGCATCGTTAATCCAATTCATATATATCACCTTCTGATTTTTGGATTATATCATATTTTAGTGTGTCAGGTCAAATTATGCTATTGAAAAAATTATTGTTTTGTGCTAAAATACTGTCATTGTATTTTATGTTTGAAACGAGGATTAGTTATGTCTTATTACGGCAAAGAAAAATATAAAGAAACTAAAAAGTCCAAGACCGCACGTGTGTGGCTTGCTATTTTCTATTTTATTGAAGTAGTGCTGACCACTTTCTCATATATGTGGGGTCCTGTGGAGGTAGACGGAAAAACTACATACAAGGTACTGACTGCGTTTGAGATAGCTATCCAGCCTGAGGGCTACGCTAACGGCGGGGAGGTAGGTATGGCTATTATCTGCGGTATACTCGTACTTTTCCCGGCTATTGTGTTCTTCTTCTTTGTTCTTAACAAATCAAACATCAAGTATTACCTGAGCATTATCTGCTGTCTTGTTTGTGTTGGTATCATCACATTCGGTGTCGGCACATTGATTGCTAAGGGTGCTCTCATCGCTTTACTTTTTTATGTTCTTATCTTGTTTGTAAGCACTTACGGTCTTATCTCTAACGTCTC
>JAUMXP010000242.1 GCA_030529125.1 Eubacteriales bacterium
TACTCCTGTTGAACTTTGCAGTGATGGTACTACTTATGTATTTTCATTCTCACCTGAGCATGATGGTTGGTATGTTTTCTACTCAGAAGGCGATAGTGACGCTTACGCAACGCTGTATAACGAGTATTACGACGAAATTGACTATAGCGATGACTTCAATGGGTATAATTTTGCTATTGTCGAGAAACTCTACAAAGGTTACACCTACATTCTTGAAGTTAACTCATGGGATGAAGATCTTTCGGCTTTTTCTGTTGCTGTAGATGAGACAGTTGCTGCTGAATCAGCAGAGGTTACACAAGAGCCATATAACGCTACAGTAGTTCAAGGCTTTGAGTACGAGACACTCGACCCATCTGGTCTGGAAGTTGAGTTCACTATGTCTGATGGCTCGATTGTTAATTGGTCATATGATGATGAAGATCCAGTAGGATATGAGTATGTTACTGTAAATGAAGCAGACGATGGCATGGGTAATTACTATCTTGACATTATGTGCGGCGATGCCTTTGAACGTTTCTTCTTCACAACTGTTGGTAATCCTGTTTCTTCTATCGAGTATAAGTGTGATGAGACTATATCTTACTATGTGAATACTCACGGTTACGATGACTCAGAACTCGGATATTATTACTACAGTTATGACATTCCTGAAGACGCACAGGTTGTTATCAACTACAAAGATGGTAGTAGCGAAACAGTAGATTTCTTCGGTGATATTTACTTCGAAGAGTATGATCTTCAGGACACAACTCCTTGGAGTGTAGGCGGTGAAAACTTCGTTTACTTTACTTATTTAGGCGCCGAAGGAAAGATTCCTGTTGAGATTCTTCCTTGTCCGTTTGTAGATGTAACACTGAATTCTGCACCAGTAACTGAGTATTGTTTCGGTGATGGCAGATTTGGTTATATAGATGATTTTAATGGACATTATTATTTGTATCCTAGCAATATGAGCGGTTTTTCGTTCACTGTTGAGTTTGAAGATGGCACAACAAAGACATATACCGATGCTGATTTTGGTAATGAGTATATTCTTGATGGATATGAATTCACTGTTGATACAGTAGACTGTGACAAACTTGGTACTTATGAAACAGCCTTTAACTACAAAGGATACAGTATCCCTTATGAGATTGAAGTAATTGAGTCACCTATAGCTGGTCTTGAGCTTTCTGATGCTCCTGATGTGTATAATTATGATAGTTATTTCTATCCTGTATTTGATGGTGCAAGTATCAGACTGACATTTAAGGATGGTGCAGAACGCGTAATTGATATAACTGAAGAAAACACAGAGTTAGATTGCCATTACAGCCCCTTCGATTATGTGTTTACTGATGGTGAATATAATGTTTACGCTACATACAACTACAGTGAAGAAAAAGGCGAGTACTACACATTCAGTTGCCTAGGTTACGAATACGACTACTACGGTATTGAATTCGAGGAGAAGTTCTATGTATATACTGTTGATTTCTCTGACGTAACTAACGAAGGCTTCAACGCTGTAGTCACCGATACTGATGGAAATGTCCACGAGTACAGTACTGAGAATGTTATTGGTAGTTTCTCTGCTGACGGATATTTTGAGGGTTATATCAAAACA
>JAUMXP010000243.1 GCA_030529125.1 Eubacteriales bacterium
GTGTGGGTGGTCATACTGTGAGAATGTACCCATCTTTGTTGGTGTTTCGCTTGCGTTGAAACGAATTACTTCTTCAATCATAAGAGCGTTTGCAACACCGTGTGGCAGGTGATAGAAAGCACCGAGTTTATGAGCCATAGAGTGACAGATACCAAGGAAAGCGTTAGCAAAAGCCATACCAGCGATTGTAGCAGCGTTAGCCATCTTTTCTCTTGCTTCTACGTCTGTCAGACCGTTTTCGTAAGCACGAGGGAGATACTTGAAGATTGTCTTTAACGCTTGAAGTGCAAGACCATCTGTGTAGTCAGTTGCGAGCATAGCAGCATAAGCCTCAACTGCGTGTGTAACAGCGTCAATACCTGATGCAGCTGTTAAGCCTTTTGGAGCAGACATATGGAAGTCTGTATCGATGATTGCCATATTTGGTAAGAGCTCGTAGTCAGCAAGTGGATATTTAACACCTGTACTTTCGTCTGTGATAACAGCGAATGGTGTAACCTCAGAACCTGTACCTGCTGAAGTTGGGACAGCAATGAAGTAAGCTTTTTCGCCCATTTTAGGGAATGTGTAAACACGCTTGCGAATATCAATGAAACGCATTGCCATATCCATAAAGTCAGCATCCTCGTGCTCATAGAGTACCCACATAATCTTAGCTGCGTCCATAGCTGAACCACCACCGAGTGCGATGATTGTGTCTGGCTTGAATGCCTGCATCTGAGCAGCGCCATCTTTAGCGTTTTTGAGTGTTGGGTCAGGCTGTACATCAAAGAATGTTGTGTGCACAATACCCATTTCGTCTAACTTATCTGTGATAGCCTTAGTGTAGCCGTTTTCATATAGGAAAGTATCTGTTACGATGAAAGCACGCTTTTTGCCCATTACGTTTTTGAGCTCATCGAGTGCTACAGGCAAGCAGCCTTTCTTGATGTAAATTTTCTCAGGTGCTCTGAACCACAGCATATTTTCCCTTCTTTCTGCTACTGTTTTAATGTTGAGTAAGTGTTTAACACCTACGTTGTCTGATACTGAGTTGCCACCCCATGAACCACAACCGAGAGTGAGTGATGGAGCAAGCTTAAAGTTGTAGAGGTCACCGATACCACCGTGTGATGATGGTGTATTTAAAAGAATACGGCAAGTCTTCATACGGCTTGCAAATTCGTCAAGCTTTTCACGCTCTGTTACTTCATTAAGATAGATAGAAGATGTGTGACCGTAACCGCCGTCAGCAACGAGCTGTTCAGCTTTTTTAAGAGCATCTTCAAAGCTTTCAGCCTTGTACATAGCAAGTACAGGGGAGAGCTTTTCGTGAGCGAATTCTTCAGAAATTTCAACTGACTCAACTTCGCCGATGAGAATTTTTGTGCCCTCTGGAACTGTTACGCCTGAAAGCTGTGCAATCTTAGCGGCAGGCTGACCAACGATTTTTGCGTTTAAAGCACCGTTGATGATGATAGTCTTTCTTACCTTATCGAGCTCTTCGCCTTTGAGGAAGTAGCAACCGCGTGTTGCAAATTCGTTCTTAACAGCTTCGTAGATATCTTCCATAATGATAACTGACTGCTCAGAAGCGCAGATCATACCGTTATCAAATGTCTTTG
>JAUMXP010000094.1 GCA_030529125.1 Eubacteriales bacterium
TTACGCGGTTATGTTAATAAGCACGGCAAAATGATGCCTAATTATCATTATGAGGATTTAGAGCTTCTACATGATATGTATACTAAGAGAGGTTTAGAGAATATCGCTCTTGTTGTAGATGCTAACCACTCTAATTCTGCGAAAAATCCATTTGAACAGTCAAGAATCTGTAAAGAGGTTCTGCATTCATGTCGCCATAACGGCGATGTTAAGAAAATGATCAAAGGTTTTATGATTGAAAGCTATCTTGAAGACGGCAGTCAGTCAGTAGACGGAACTGTTTTTGGCAAGAGTATCACTGACCCTTGTCTTGGATGGGAAAAGAGCGAAAAGCTGATATTAGAAATTGCAGACTTAATATAATATAAAAGACCGCACAGCAAAAACTGTGCGGTCTTGTTTTATTTTGTTATCCTATAATACAGTTGTGATATTTTGTCAGTAATCTCGTTATAATGCAAAACTGCGCCTGCAACAAAAGGAGCAGCTATCACTACGTAACACCAACATGGCTTTAGTTTGTCTAAAAGTTTAGAGAGAGCTTTCAGAGGGAACATAAAGACATTGAGCGAAAGTACTAAGGTGATAATTACTGCAAAAGTGAGCAGGATAATCTTGTACATCGGATCTCCAAGCGAGAATACCATAGTGAAAAATGGTGTTAGCTTGATTAAATTTAGTACCGGCACATGCCAGAAGTATACTGACAATGTGTTAGCTCCCATTTTCGATAAAATCGGAACTTTGATGTTAGGGATATAGCAGAAAACTGCCATACATAATAGCGCTGATATACCATAGCACAGAAGTCTGTGTTCGACTGAACAATCTTCAATAAAGTACTTAGAAACAGTAGCAAATGAATTTTTGCCAGTGAAGAGCATTCTAAGTTTGTATACAAGATCTAAGTTTCTGAAACAAAGTACAAAGTATAATAGCATTGAAGCACCACTGATTAATTTGGTAACAAAATGCTTCTCGATTTTGATAAGCAACTGTGGTGTCATATAGTAGCCTGAAAAATATATAGGCATAAACACAAAATATCTTGACAGCCACAAAGTATCATTGAATATATCAACATATCCGCTGAAACATCCGAGCACAAATGATACAGATAGTACAATAGCAGGGTGGACCTTGCGTGTCAGATACGCTGTTACCATAAACATAGATAATACAAACAAATACCAATCTATACTTGATCCACCAAAGAAGCTGAATGTAAAGTCCATACCGCGAGCTACTTTAGTAAGTGCGTGCATAATTTTCAGCAAAAATCCAAGAGTTACGTAGAAGGCGATTTTGTTGATCTTGAGCTTGTTATAATCATTAAAACGATTCTGGAACAAGCCACTGATGAAAATAAACAACGGCATGTGGAACGAGTAGATGAAAATAAACAAGCTTTTGAATAACTCTGACTTACCGATATATGGTTCGATAACATGGCCGACAACTACTAATATGATAGTCAGCAGCTTGATGTTATCAAATTTATAGATTCGATTTTTATTCTGAATATTCATAGTTTTATATGTTATTTATCAATAATCTGGACTTTGCCCTTAACTTTTCCCGGGATAGTAAACAGGTCGAATGCTTCCATAGTTTTCTCTAGCGGATACTGAGCAAAGATCATGCTGTCTGTTACTTTTAAGTCGCCGATAGCAAAGTGTTTATCTGTCATTTCCCATTCTTTGCCAGGGAATGGCTTGGAATATGACATCCATGAGCCTGTGAGATAGAACTCCTTGCGGTTCATATTCTCCCACTCTTTTACAGAGAATGTCATCTCTTTTGTAGGAGTACCGATAAAGCATAAATGAGCTTTGTTACCTGCGATTTCAAACGCAAGCTTCATTGCATCAGTAGAACCTGTTGAAACAAATACATAGTCAAAACCGCGGTTGTCTGTGAGGGCGTTCAGCTGATCTTTGTAGTCTTCGTCACACAAAGCAACAACAGCGTCAGCACCAAGCTCAACAGAATCTTTGAGTCTGTCGTGGTCAACGTCGATGACTACGACTTTTTTTGCGCCGAAAATCTTAATCCACTGGAGTGTGAATAAACCGATATTACCGCCACCTAAAACTGCTACAGTACCACCGTCTTTATAGTCAGCCTGATACAGAGCGTGGATAGCAACAGTAGATGGCTCAAAGAAAGCAGCAACTTCGTAAGGAATTGATTTATCAATTTTCATTACATTTGATTCAGGGAGCAGTACATACTGAGCCATTGAGCCATTCTGTCGTGAACCTACAAAGCTGTAGTGCTTGCACAGTGAATAGTTGCCTGCTTTGCAATCAGCACATTCCATACATGGGATAAGCGGGATACCAACTACGTGGTCATCTTTAGTAACGGAAGTTACGCCTTCGCCAACCTCAGCAACGTAACCTGAGAATTCGTGTCCGAGGATAATTGGGTAGTTGTGTGCACCGTTGTTGTGAACACGTGGCAGGTCAGAGCCACAGATACCTGTAGCAACTACCTTTACTAAAACTGTACCTTTTTCTACCTGTGGGGTTGGAATTTCGTCAAATCTTATATCTTTGTTAGCGTGTAATACAGCAGCTTTCATATAATAAAAACCTTCTTTCAAATTACATCATTGGGTTAGCCATATAGTTGCATTTTACGGCGTAGTTGTAGTCTTCTACAACACATACTACAGCATCTTTAGCAAGCTCTCGTGGAGTGCAGGAAAGTTTACCATCTCTAACTTTTGAGTACTGTAGTGGCATGTACTGATGAAGTACAGGGAGTGGAATTTCAACGATTGAGAGATTCTCAAACAGCTTTTCCTGAGCTTCGAGCACTTTCTCGTGGGTGAAGTAGTATCTTGAACGGTCAGAGAAACTGTACTTTCTGGCGATAGCCTGTTGCTTGTCTGTACCGTGGTAGTGTTTGATCCAGTTTGATGGGTCGTCCATCATAACCTGCTCTAAAACTTCAATGAAGTTTGCACGCTGTGATTCATCGTCGATGAGCTCTTTTTCAATCATAGAGAGAGCAAATATCGCTTCTCTGACTGCGTTTGTGAGCGCAGGACCTACTTTGATGATAGCAATACCATCTTCAACCATTTCTCTAAGTTTTACTGGTGGCTGATAGTCAGTTGAGTGACCCTCGAAAACGATGTCAGGATATTTCTTTAATCTGTTGCACAGCTTGACTGCATCAAGTCTGTTGTATGTGTGAATATCAGTGTTGCCGAATTCAACACCAGGCTGAACAACAATACCGATGATGTGATTCCAAGCATCTTTTAAACCGAGTTTAGAAAACATTCTGCGGTATGCCATAATTGTGCTTTCGAAATCTCTAGGGTTAGTTACCTTTAAGTTATCCTCTTCTTCCTGA
This sequence comes from Eubacteriales bacterium, assembly GCA_030529125.1. Taxonomy (GTDB): domain Bacteria; phylum Bacillota; class Clostridia; order Oscillospirales; family Acutalibacteraceae; genus Ruminococcoides. Next base: position 3,370 of record JAUMXP010000094.1, read on the forward strand.
GCGCCTCCTGGGATAGGAACCTCAGAGCCGATGATGTATACAGGCTGAACAGCATCAGGATTTTCTTTTAACAGCTCCTTGTAAGCTCTGTCACATTCTTTGTATAGAATAGCTCCACGCTCTGCAATAACTTCGTTAGGAAGCATCTCGTCTACAGGGTCGTCGCCGAGTTTCATGCTGGTGTCAAGGTGAACCTTTGTGTAGCCTGCCATAACGCAATCGTAAACAAGCTTTTTAGCGTGTTCCATTGCTTCATTTGCAGGGAGGTTGCACCATGGAAGTGGACCTAAATGGTCACCGCCTAAGATGATCTTGTCTTTATCAAAACCAATCTGGTCTGCAATTTTGTAGACATATTCTCTAAAATCTACTGAAGTCATATCCATGTAGCCACCGAACTGATTAACCTGGTTTGAGGTAGCTTCAATCAGCACTGTGTCGTCAAAACGCTTAGCCTGATCCATAATCGCTTCGATAACAATTTTGTTAGCAGAGCAGAAAGACGGAATACCGCAGTGGATACCCAGAGTTCTTTTTTCTAAAACATCAAGTAGTTTGTTTCTCATTTTATTTATCCTCCTTCGGGAAGAAATAATTATCAACAAGCTTAACGAATAAATCCATATCGTCAGCGTATGTGATTTTTAAGTTTATTACATTAGCTCTGACAACTTTCATTGTGATGCCATAGTGCAGAGCGATAGCACCTGCAGATGTCATAGAGTCAAGCTCTTCTTGTGAAGAGTTCATATAGATGTCATAAATCTTTCTGAAAGTGAACGCTTCAGGAGAAGCACCTGCTACGATATTGAAACGTGGTTCGATATTAGTAAGAATATGGTCGTCATCCATTTTATAAACGGTGTCGTAGTTGAACTGTGCGAGTGTAGCACCGCCGAATTCTTTTACTCCTTCTATAACCTCATTAGTACCTTTTTCGTCGACATACGGATGAGTAGCATCGTGAATAAGGATAACATCATCGTCACTTGAAAATTCTGATGCGCAGATAAGGCCGTTTTTAACAGACTCAGAACGTGTAGAACCACCAGTGACAACTCGATAGAGCTTGTCTGCGTTGATTTCTTTTGCAATTTCTTCTACATAAGAAACCCAGTCTGCATGGGATACAATAATAATTTTATCTACGTTTTCGAGTTTGTTGTATCCTTCAAGAATGTATGAAAAGATAGGTCTGTTATTAACCTTAATGTACTGTTTTGGGATGTCAGCGCCAAATCTTGTTCCGCTGCCGCCCATCATCAATAAAACTGTATTCATATTTCACCTCATCAAATCAATTGTCATAGATGTGATATTTTTTAGCAATACTATCATCGACCTGCCAGGAGATCAGGTCGTGTCCTACGCGGTTATGAAGCAGTGGTAACTGCGTATAGTCACCGTACTGCATATTAAGAAATTTCTCAGGCTCTTTAAGCGACATAACTGTTATGCCCTCAAAATTAATATCCTGATATGGAATCATATCTGAAACATCAGCGTATGTGTAAGTCGGCAGAAAACTTGCGACAGTTTTAAGCCCGAGCTTGTCTGCTTTTGAATTAAGCTTTGTGGCTTTGCGTAAGTACAGCCACTCAGTTAACCTCAGCGGGATAAGACGGATAAGTCGCCTTTTTACAGAGACTATGAAACGTGCTCGCCACTCATAAAAGCTTTTTGACCTGCCGTTGTATATAGGCTTTTCAATTTGTCTGTTGACAGTTTCAAAATGTACATTTGACCAGAAAAGTGCTTTCTGAACAAAACGACGTCTTTCGTTGAGTGAATTTGGTACATAGTCAAAAGGAAACAGGTCAAGACAGATACCTTTATGAAAATCACGAAGCTCGTTATAGTTAGTGATGTATGCAGTACCGTTTAATCTGATTTTAGAGAAAAGGTACGGAATCTTCTTGTCTGATTTTCTTGTCTGCAAAAAGAAGTCTTCGCCTAAATATTTCTTGCCTTCTTTTATGAACTTGTCATAGTCTGCTCTCAGCATACCTACGTCAATATCGTCATCCCATGGGATAAAGCCGCCGTGGCGCTTGTATCCGAGCAGTGTGCCACCGCATATAAAGTAACCGACACCGATTTTTCTGCAAACTGTGTCAAACTCCTTGAGTAGTACAAGGTCGAGCTTCTGGATTGTTTGTGTCTGCTCCATGAGCTTTGAGTCAAGCTCTACTGTCCATTTGTTGTATACACGAGGGACATTGATTTCAACGTTGTGTAGTTTAATGCGCTTAGTAGGGAAGATGTCGTCTAAAGCAACTACAACATCTGTTTTTGGAACGATTTGTGCAATATATTTTGTGTCGTTATACTTTTTAACGCTTTTGAAAAGCTTTTTATATGTGCCTTTCGGATTTCTTGATCCGTAGAAAAGGCTGCTGAAGAAAAGGATGAAAACCTTTCTAAGATTCATCGGTACCTCTGTTACAGGAGGTAGTAGGTTTACCATCTTCTCGTATTTAGATGATAATTTGCAAATCTTCTTTGTGTAGAGGGTTTGCTCTGCCTTTGACTCAGGTAAGTAATCAAAAGCACAGATGTCAACAGTAGCTATGCCTTCGATTTCTAAATCTTCCTGAATAATAGAAAACGGCTTTGCTATTGAAATCACTAGCCTTTTAGCTCCGCTTTTGTAGCGGTCTAATATCTCAAATTCTCCGCTATCAGCTTCCTTATACAGCAGTTCAATAAGCTTTTCGTATTCAGTTCTGAGTAATGCGATTTCTGCTTTTGAGTCAAGTCCGTTAGGAATGAAGTCGTTGTAGTGTACCGCACCAACGAGCAAATCGCGGATAGCAAAATATCTTAAATTGTGCTTTGTACAAATGTCGTCGATGATTCTGAGCAACTGCGCACGCGCTTGATTGACAGCGTTGTGATTTTTGAATTTCACATTCTGAGCAAACGGCTTCATACAAACTTCCTTTCCTGCTTTTTGTGCATAAATGTATATGTCAAAAATGACATAGTTACACATACTAAATCACAATGATTATATATCTAAACACTTCAAATGTCAATTATTGTAAAGACATTGTTATTAGTTTATTACTTATATTTATATACATAAAAACCGGACATGTTCGAGCTTGGTAAAATTGGTGTCGGATCTTATATATATGAGCGTGTTTTTTTGTTGACACATATATGTGAAGTTTGGTAT
>JAUMXP010000095.1 GCA_030529125.1 Eubacteriales bacterium
GTATCTTCTCTCACCAGGTAACTCTTTCACATACTACGGCGAAGAGATAGGTATCGAAGCTCCTAATACTACTAACGACGCTTCTTACCGTACAGCTATGATCTGGGATAATAACAACCTGCCAAATATATATGTAAATGGTGTTGCTGAGGTAGAGCCTAATGCTCTGGGCGGTGTTGAGCAGCAGCTTAAAGACACAAACAGCTTACTCAACGCTTACCGCAGAATTATCAAACTCAAGAACCAGAATCCTGAGATTGCTCGCGGTACTATCACAGATGTACTTGAGTCTGATGATGTATACCTCGGTGGTTATTACATCGAATATGAGGGCGAAAAGTTACTTGTTGTTCACTACGGTGGCGATGAAACTTTAGAGCTTGAGATTACTGAGGAAATGCTGGCTGACGCTGAGTTCAGAGGTGGTTGCGTAGCAACAAACGCATCTGATTATGGTGCAAAAGATGAAGACTGGAAAGTTAAATTTACTGATTCAAAACTTTCTATGCCTCCTATGTCTACAGCAGTACTCAAAGCTGGCTAATATAAAAATGATAAAACCGACTGAGTTTTCAGTCGGTTTTTCTTTTTGCCTATTTATAGCTAGATAATCTACAAAACAAAACATAAAAATACAAACAAACAGTGACAAAAGCAATATGAAGATAAGCATATAATAATGATACTCTAAAGAAAAGGAAGTTTATTATGGCATATCGTGAGCTTGTAAAAAAACGTGACGATGTCCGCGACACAGCGGTGTCAGTTATGCGCGAGGTTGTACTTCACATTATATATTTTGTCAGTGGATTGCTTGTATCAAAAGGAGCAGTGCTCTCAGATATGTCGCCTTTTGGTGCGTCGTTTGCTGCATCAATCCAGTTTACATATATGCCATCAGGACTTTTGGGTTGTGTATTTGGTTATCTGCTCAGAAATCCTATCGAAAGCTTCAGATATATAGCGGTCATAATTTCAATCGGTGCTTTAAGATGGGTGCTTAATGAGTTTAAAAAAGTATCTCGTAGCAGGTTTTTCCCTAGTGTTGTAGCGTTTGTGCCGATGTTTGTGACATCTGTTGCGCTGACATTCACTCGAACAAGCGAGATTTCTAAAATATCGATGTGCCTCATGGAGGCAACGTTAGCAGCAGTCGGTGCGTATTTTCTCAGCCGGACTGTCACGTTATGTAACGGCAAGAAAAGCTTGTTCTCATTATCTAATCAGGAGTTAGCGTGTATCGCTATGTCCGCTTGCATTTTGCTGCTTGCTTTTTCTACTATTACTATTGGGTATATATCTGTTGGCAGAATACTGGCTGTACTTGCTGTGCTTTTGTGTGCGAGATACGGCGGTGTTTCAGGTGGCTGTATAGCAGGAGTTGCAACGGGCATTGTGTTTTCATTGACATCAAATGATCTGATGTTTATATGCGCAGGGTTTTCGTTCGGTGGTTTGATGGGTGGATTATTCGCACCTGTCGGCAAACTTGCAGTAGCAGCATCTGTTATACTGTGTAATCTGACGCTGTCTTTTGCATCTAACGATGATGAATTGATTTTTGCCATACTTATTGAGTGTGTTACTGCGTCAGTCGCTTTTATGCTTTTTCCGAAATCGTTTGGAAATTATGTCAACAATATCTTCTCAGAAAAAACAGAAAGTGCTGATAATGAAGCAGTACGACGCTCAGTTACAATGAGGCTCAGCTTTGCATCAAATGCACTTAGTAATGTGAGTTCGTGTGTCAATTCCGTATCGGACAGGCTGTCAAGACTATACAGACCTAACGCGCAGTGGATATATGATAACGCAAGTAACCATACCTGTGCAAAGTGTGGTATGAGATACTATTGCTTCGAAAAGCAAAAAGAGACAACTAACGAAGATTTTCATAGCCTGACTGACACGTTGAAGAAAAATGGTTTTGTCAAAGAAAGCGATATAGAAGAAAAATTCAAGAAAAAGTGCTGTCGTACAGCAGAGCTTGTCAGTAGCATTAATCAAAGCTACAAGGAGTATCTGTCATGCGAGTCAGCCAGAAGAAGGATAACCCAGATTCGCTCTGTTGTAGCAGGTCAGTTTGCAGGGCTATCTGATATACTGCAGGATTTGTCAGAAGAGTTTTCAGACTATGAAAAATATGATGTTGACTGCTCAAACAGAGTGTACGATGCTTTGTCTTCTCTGTCATTATCAGTTGTAGACTGCAGTTGCAGGATTTCACGCGGCAAAGGTATGATAGTCGAAGTGCTGTTAGCGGTTAACAAGAAAACAGATTTATCAAAAAGTCAGCTGACAAAGGAGATTTCTCGTGCATGTGGCAGACGTTTTGAATCACCGCTACTGTCTTATGAAGGGGACAGAGTCAGGATAACTTTAAGTGAACGTGCAAATTATGATGTGGAAATAGGCTCAGCACAACATGTCTGCAATAATGGCGAGCTGTGTGGCGATTGCCTTAATTATTTTAATAATGGTATGGGCAGTACTGTATTGATGCTCGCTGATGGTATGGGTACTGGTGGTAGGGCTGCTGTAGATTCAAATATGACAGTTAGCATTATGTCGAAATTATGCAAAGCAGGTCTTTCGTATGATTGTGCGTTGCAGGTGGTCAATTCGTCATTGATGATAAAGAGCGAAGATGAGTCTATGTCTACTCTGGACGTGATAGACTTCAACTTGTTCAGCGGTAAAGCTGAATTACTCAAAGCAGGCGCATGTGTTACATACATAAAGAAGAATTCAAAGCTGTACAAAAAAGATATGTCAAGCCTGCCGATAGGTATACTCAACGAAGTGAAGTTTGCAAAAGAAGCTATTACGTTAAGTAGTGAAGACCTGATATTGATGGTGTCAGACGGTGCACTTGCAGGAGATGACAGTTTTATCGAAAAGCTCGTTATGTCGTGGGGCGACAAAAGCGCAGAAGAGCTAGCATCAGCGGTTGTTGATGAAGCAATAAAGCGCCGTAAAGATGGTCATGATGACGACATTACGGCGCTTGCAGTAAGAGTAGTAGCAAATTAGAATATTATATTTTTATAATCCTGAGTGTGGTTTTTGTGCATATCCAAAATAAGATTGTATATCTTCTCAGCTGAATCTTTGTGTGAGCAACGTATACAATTTTCTTTCATAGCGGACAGCTCATCAGGATTGTTTAGGAGATGTTCTATCTGTTTGGCTCCTTTTGCACCTTGCTCAAGCATAATCGCAGTATTGTTTTGTACTAGGTAATCAGCATTTTGCATTTCCTGTCCCGGAAATGCCTTGAATACTGCCATAGGTAGTCCACACGCTAAACTCTCGCTTGTTGTGAGTCCGCCCGGTTTTGTGATGATAATATCGCTGATATGCATATAGTCTTCAACATTATCTACGAAGTATAGAAGGTGTGTTGGTTTCATTTTATTTGTAGAGCGTTTGAAAAGCTTTTTGAGTTTAGGAGAAATGAATTTTCTGGCTTCATCACTATGTTCACAAAGATAATCAGCGATATAAGCTTCGTCAGCGTTATCAAAAACAGAAGTGTAGTCCTGAGTTTCAAACTCTTCGATATTTTGGTTGAGAAGTTTTTCGAAAGCATCATAAAGACGCTTGTTTCTTCCTGTGATTACTATGATCTGACAGTCTGACTCAAGGTCTACAATGTTTTCGTAGATTTTCAGAATATCTGTAACACCAAAGCTACCCGCCATAATAAGAACAGTCGGCTTGTCAGGAGTAAAACCAAGTTGCTCGTATGTACTTTCTATGCGACTCTCGTCATAGTTTGAGAAATTTTGGAATATAGGAATTCCAAACGGAAATATCTTTTTACTGTCTACACCGTACTTTATGGATAGATTGTAGGCGGATTCTATGCTCGGAGTAATATACGCATCAATATTATCGCCGAGGTAAGCTCTGTGTGGCATATAGTCGGTGATGATAGAAATAACCGGTATCGATACAGGGAATTTTTCCTTTACAACAGACAGCATATTAGATGCAAACGGATGGCACGAAATTATTATGTCAGGTTTATATTCGTCTATCATAGGGTAGATTTTCTTTGCGATTTGGGACATAAGCGAGTTGACTATATCAGAGCCGATGTTTTCCTTGTCAGAGGATTTGTACATAACACCGTACAACTCAGGGACTTTTGTCGCAAGGAGCTCATAGCCTACTGTAACTATCTTATTAAGCATAGAAGAGCAGTACGCAAACGTATCAACAATATCGATTTTGATGGTGCTGTCTTGTTTTGAAATGTATGATTTCAGTGCGTTTGACGCACGGTTGTGACCGCCGCCTGTAGAGGCAGATAATATTAAAATATTCATGAATAATATCCTTAATTTATGTATTTCGTTTGATAATAAATATAATTATATAGCATTTTTAAGTTTTGTTCAACTAAGAATATGTGAACAATCTCTATAATATGCAGAAAAATCGTCATAATTTTTAATACATTTTTTATTTTATATTTCCTATAAAGATTAAATACAAAAAACACGTAATGTATTATATACTTGAATTATTAGAACAATAACGCTGGAGGCGACTAATATAAATGGAAAACAATAAAAACAGGAGAATCGCTGACACAATGGAGATCAACTCCATTTTAGAGGAAGCAAGGAAACTCAGAAACTCCGATGCTTCGCAGAAACAGGAAGTTCCTAAAGCTAATGAGCAAGCTGCGACTAAAAAAGCTGAAACTAAAAAAGTCGATGATGACTTTGTTATATATAATGACAGAGATGAAAAAGCACCTAAAAATAAGAAAAAAAGCAAAAAAACCGCACTTATTGTTACAATAGTTGCGATTGTTCTGCTTTTAGGTGTTGCAGGTTTTGTATTTGGACCAGAGCTGTATAGCAGATATTTTGACGATTTCAGATATGCTGATAATATATATGTCAACGATGTTGCTATCGGTGGCTTATCAGAATATGAAGCAGAAGAGCTTCTTGCTAAAGAAGAGCAGAGAATTACAAACGACATTAATGTTGTGGTTACTGCACAGGGCAAGAGCTACACTGTAACAGCGACTGATTTGACATATACTTTCAACACAGAGGAAGTATTAGAAGAAGCGTATCAGTATAGTGAGGACAACTTCATTACATCAGGTGAGCAGAAATACATACTCAAGCCTGTTCTAAGTGATGGCTGCAGTGAAACTGTAGCTCAGACTGTTTCAAAGGCAATAGATACTGAGGCTTCAAACGCTGTGGTATCCAAATTTGACAGTTCAAAAAAAGGTATTGAGAAGTTTACATTTGAAGATGAAGTTAAAGGTGTAGCACTTGATAGAGCGAGCTTTACTACACAGCTTGAAGCTTTCTTTGATGAAGGAAAGGTAAATGGTACAATCGTAGCTGATGTAGAAGTAGTTGAACCAAAATATACTAAAGCGTATTTACAGGAGAATATGAAGAAGCTCTCAAGCTTTACTACTACATCTACTAACAACGCTAACGGCAACGCTAACATGAAGCTTTCAATGAGTGCGTGCAACAACTCTATTATTAATCCGGGTGAAACATGGTCGTTTAATAAGTGCACAGGTGACTCTAACCAGGCATCTAGAGGTTACAAGCCAGCAGGTGTAATTGTTAACGGAAAATTTTCAACAGGTATCGGCGGTGGTATCTGCCAGTCAAGTACAACTATCTATAATGCCGCTATGCTCAGTGGTATGGAGATTGTAGAGCGCAGCTGTCACTACTATCCGTCAACTTACGTTGATGCAGGTCGTGATGCTACTGTTGATTATGGCAATATTGATCTCAAAGTCAAGAACCCATTTGAATATCAGCTGTTTATGGAGTGCTATATGAAAGGCACTGTGCTGTACTGTAATATCTACGGTATTCCAAACGAAGATTTTGATAGAATTGCTGTTAAGTCTAAAGTAACTTCACGCGAAAACGGCAGAATCAAAGCTGAGACAACAAGAACATACTACTTAAATGATGAAAAGGTGAAAACAGAGAAGATGCCAAGCTCTTCATACTATTCATCAGGTGGCGGATCATCATCCTCATCATCATCTACAACAAAACCAACTAAAAAACCTGAGACAAAGCCAACAGAAAGCAAGCCACAGGAAACACAGCCAAATGACCCGACTGAAGCGCCTCAGACACCAACTACACCAGTCGAGCCACAACCACCGGTTGAGCCGGATCCTCCTGTAGTAGATCCTCCTGCTGAAGCTCCAACCACATAAGGTTATTTATTAATCACACTCAACGACTCAAAGTTAATGCTTTGGGTCGTTTTTGTTTTTCTTGTATTTTGTTCGATATTTTTCAAATACTAGAAATAAAGCAAAAGAGGAGAGTTAGTATGATAAAAAGGATAGGCGGACAGACTCTGGAGTTTACTGATTTGCCTGCAATTATGGGATATGGTAGTGTCGCAGGTAAAAAAGAG